>JBEPZZ010000046.1:0-13701 GCA_041640575.1 Pseudothermotoga sp.
GTGTGTAAGGGCGCATAGAGGTCTGAACACACCCGAGACAGTCGTTCTAGCGGCTAAAGCTGGAGCGGATTTAACAAAAATCAACGTGGTTTATGGTTCTTTGAACGGTGGGACAGATCCAGAAAGGCTCACAGTCGATGGTGTTTACGCCATTAAGCTAGCGGCTAAATTTGAGATGCCATATGACATACCTACGAACGAGGAACTCGGTGGTGTACCTGCTTATAAAGCATTTGCGGGGATGCTTGTCGTTGCATATCTTGGTGTGAAACTTGGAGCAAGACCGATCCTGAAACCTTTATTTTGTTACTCTCCGGACGCCATGATAAACAAGTATATGGAAGATAACTACATCGACTACAACGCGGCAAAAATTTTTGCCCTAAAGGATATCATCGACGCGCCAATATGGCCTGGAGAACCAATAGGCTTCATGACTCATACCGAAGACAGAGTTCAATCCGCCATGACTACGGCCCTGCATGCGGCTCTAGCAAAATCCCTCGATTTAGATGCAATTACTGTGGCTTCCACAGATGAAGCTTATGCAAGGGGTACTATAACAAGCTCGGCGAGAATAGATACGTTGAGAGCTATTGCGGAAGCCTTTAGATTCTTTGGGCAAGCAAATGTGCAACCTACAAAGAATGCCTTCTCTTTTGCTGAGATGATAGAACAAGGCATCTACGAAACATTAAAAAAGGTTGCAGAACGCGGAGATTTTGTGGCTTCTTTATATGAAGGATTTTTCGGAACAAGAGAGGAAGGTGCAAATCCAGGTAGAAACGGTAAAGGAACAGTTAAACTATGCTTACCATAGGCGTACTTGGTACTGCAAAGAACACTGGAAAAACAACTGTTATCAACAGTGCGATTAAATGTCTTCCGAACTTCAAACTTGGGATAACAAGTATTGGTTTTGACGGCGAAGATCTTGACTTCGTAACAGGTTTGCCAAAACCAAAGATCATTGTTGACGAGGGCATGATAGTGATAACAAGCAAAAAAGCCGCACAGCATTCGACTGCAAAACTTGAATTGCTGAAGAACCTGGACTTAAAGACCCCATTGGGTGTTATAGGAATATACAAAGTAAAAGAAATCGGGAGCGTTGTCTTAGTTGGCCCTAACTCCAGTCATGATTTGATCAAAGCTTTGAAGGAAACAGAGGAATACAAAATCGACGTTTTCTTGATAGATGGTGCTGCAAATAGAATGATACCTTTCCAACATGTGAATTATGTTGTGATTGCAACAGGTGCTGCTCGCAGTACGGATTTAAATGAATTGCTTTTGGAAGCCAGAATCTTCGTAAGAGTACTTCAGCTACCAGTTTGTAATTCAGGCCGAACAATTCCTGGGTTAGTGACTGTGGAACAACTTAAAGCATTGCAAGACCAAATGATTGTTGTCGAATCACCTTTTCACCTCCTTTTGTCAGTAGATCTGAAAATGCTAGACAAACTGCTGGATACATTGAAATTAGGAGTTATGCGAAAACCCCAATTACTTTGTGTAACAGTTAATCCGTGTTATCCAGAGAAGAGAATAGATGGATACGCTCTTTCCAAGGTTGATTTAACGCAATTGACACGTTTGCTGAGAGATCAAGTTAGTATAATGACAATTGATGTAGAACAAAACGAAACTGAGTTTTGTCAAATCTTACAACACGCTATTTGCATAAAAAAATAGATGAGGTGATTGAGTGTGAATAATTTTTACAGAATGAACGTCTCAGAAGTTTTAAGACAATTTACCGTTGATTCAGAAAAGGGAATTTCCACCGAAGAAGCGAAGGAGCGTCTTAGAAAATTCGGTCCTAATGAACTGACCCAGAAAAAGAGAAGAACCATCTGGCAGATGTTCTTATCTCAGTTCACAAACTTTCTGATAATTATTCTTCTTGCTGCCGCATTTATTTCGCTGCTTGTTGGAGAATCTATAGATGCAATTTTGATCGTAGCAATAGTTATCCTAAATGCTATCATCAGCACAATTCAGGAATCTAAGGCAGAAAAATCCTTGGCTCTTTTGAAAAAAATGGCTGCCCCAACGGCAAAAGTTGTTCGTGATGGAATAGTTCAAACTATACCCTCAAGAGAAATTGTTCCTGGGGATATCGTTTTACTGGAAGCTGGAAACTACGTACCGGCGGATGGTAGGGTGATAGAATCTGTTAACCTATCAGTGAGTGAAGCTGCATTAACGGGTGAATCCCAACCTGTTGACAAGATTTCAGATGTACTTGAAGAGCCAAACCTTCCCATAGGTGATCGCCGCAACATGGTATATTCTGGAACCATTGTTACTCGAGGCAGAGGCAAAGTAGTCATAACATCAACAGGTAACGAAACCGAACTTGGTAAGATAGCAAAAGCGCTCCTAGAAATGGAAGAAACAAAGACACCCCTGCAAGTCAATCTGGAAAAACTTGGTAAGCAGATAGGAATCATAATTCTAGCGATCTGCGCAATAGTATTCATTTTGGGAGTTTTTGAGGGAAACCCCATACTGGAAATGTTTTTGACAGCAGTTAGCTTGGCTGTAGCAGCGGTTCCCGAAGGTTTACCGGCTGTTGTCACAATTGTTTTGGCACTTGGTGTTTATAACATGGTCAAACGTAATGCAATAATCAGAAAGCTTCAAGCAGTTGAAGCTCTGGGATCAGTTAACGTCATTTGTTCTGACAAAACTGGAACACTTACGAAAAACGAGATGACAGTAGTTAAATATTATTTTCATCCCCAAGTCTTTATCGAATCGGATCAAATCAGGATGAACACAAGAAAAGTCGTCGAAATGTTGCTCAAGGGAGCTGCACTGTGTAACGATGCTTTTGTTGCGATTAAAGACGGAAAAAGAATCACATCTGGTGATCCAACCGAAATAGCTTTGGCAGTTGCAGCAATGGAAAATGAGTTTGCAAAGGATCAACTTGAACGATCCTTCCCTAGAATCTACGAGATACCTTTCGATTCCGATAGAAAAATGATGACTACCGTCCATGATTCTGGCACTGAGAAAATTGCTTTCACAAAAGGTGCACCAGATGTAATTCTTTCCAGATGTACACATTTCATGAGAGAAGACGGCAAAATTGAAGAACTAACTCAAAACGATAGAATACAAATTGAAAAGGCAAACATGCACATGGCGTCAAGCGGGTTAAGGGTCCTTGCCATTGCTTTTGAATATGTTGAGGATAAAGATTATTCCGGTCTTGAAAACAATATGATTTTCCTTGGTTTAATAGGAATGATCGATCCACCAAGGCCTGAAGTCAAAGATGCCCTTGAAAAATGTCGAAAAGCTGGGATAGAAGTAATAATGATCACAGGAGATCATAAGATAACTGCTCAAACAATTGCACAGGAGCTGGGGATTTTAGAGCACGGAAGTTTGATAATAACAGGCCGGGAACTAATAGAAATGGATATAAATGATCTTGTCGAAGTTGTCGAAAAGGTAAAGGTTTATGCTCGTGTTTCACCGAATGACAAATTGAAGATCGTAGAAGCGTTGAAAAAGAGAGGGAAAATAGTTGCCATGACAGGAGACGGAGTAAACGATGCGCCTGCACTTAAGAAAGCCGATATTGGCGTCGCTATGGGCATAACGGGAACCGATGTTTCGAAGGACGCCTCGGACATGATACTTACGGACGATAATTTCGCGAGTATAGTCGCCGCAATTGAGGAAGGTAGAAAGATCTTTGATAACATCAGAAAGGTCGTTTACTATCTACTTTCATGTAACATAAGCGAGGTTGCAACCATTTTTATTTCCATATTGTTGAGACTGCCATTGCCTTTGATACCAGTGCAAATTCTATGGATGAATCTGGTTACCGACGGTCTACCAGCTCTCGCTCTTGGTGTTGAACCTGCAGAACCTGACGTAATGGAAAGACCTCCAAGGGACCCAAAAGAAGGAATTATGAGTAAACAAGTAATGATCAGTATACTCTTGGGTGGTTTGTGCTTGTCTATTTTGACCTTGTTTGTTTACGGCTGGGCGCTGTGGGAGCACGATGAAATAAAAATTCTCAGAACAATGGTTTTCTTCACGCTCTCTACTGGGCAACTATTACATGCTTTCAATTCAAAATCATTGAAACATTCAATTTTCAAGGCTGGAATCACAAAAAATGCAAGCTTAATCTTGGCAACTGCAGTATCATTTGCCCTACTTTTGGCCATTATCTACATACCCGGATTGCAAGAAATTTTTGGAACACATCCTTTGACTGGGAAACAGTTAGTTGTATCGGTAATAGCAACTTTGTTGATCATTCCGGTATATGAACTTGTAAAACTCTTCCTGAGAAAAAGATACTTATGAACATTCTGTTTTTTTCCTAAGGACTTGCCCAGTTCTTGAACCTGTATGTTCGCCATTTTCGATGGTTACAGAACCATTTACTATTACGTACACTATCCCTTCTGGGTAATTTTTTGGACAATCGTACGTAGCCATATCTTTGACCTTCTCAAGGTCGAAGATCACAATATCAGCACTCATACCTCGTTTGATCATTCCACGGTCCAAAAGCCCTAGCCTTTGGGCTGGAAAAGACGTCATTTTTCTTATCGCCTGTTCCAAGCTGACAACTTTTAATTCTTTCACGTACCTCGATAAAATTCTAGGAAAGGTCCCGTAATTTCTTGGATGAGGATGACCCTTGGAAAGTATCCCATAAGGCGCCAACGCACTCCCGTCCGAACCTATAATTGAATACTCACTCGCTATAACTCTCTTTATATCTTCTTCGTCTATGCAAAACCTTATCATCCCAACTTGAGCTTTCTCTTCGACTATCAAATCAAAGATGGCATATATTGGTGATTTACCCAGTTGATCTGCAATATAGTGCACACTTTTTCCTTCACACCACCTATTCTTCTCAGTTGATACATAACTGATATACAAATTCTCATATCCACTCATCTTTTGTTGAACAGGATCTATCTCCTGGGCGATCTTTTGTCTTATTTTTTCGTTTTTTAACCTCTCAAGCAATTTCTCTTTTCCACCCTCGTGAACCCATCCGGGAAGAATCGCAGCCAAGCTCGTTGCTGTTGCCGTATAGGGATAGACATCGCAGCTAACGTCTATACCAATTTTTCTAGCTTCTTCAATCATTTTCAACGTTTGTTCAACTTTACCAAAATTGCTTCTTCCAACTGCCTTGTGATGTGAAATTTGAACAGCAATTCTCGCGATTCTACCAACATCTATACTTTCAGCAACAGATTGCTCTAGTTTGTCACCCTCGCTTCTCATATGAGTTGCGTAATAACCTCCAAACTGGCTGACCACTTTGCACAGTTCGATGATTTCATCAGTATCTGCAAAAGAACCAGGGGGATAGATCAAACCAGTTGAAAGCCCAAAAGCTCCGTCCTCCATAGCTTGCCAAAGTAACTGCTTCATTCTTTCTAGTTCTTCAGCTGTCGGTTTTCTGTTTTCATAACCCAGGACTGATTTTCTCAATGTTCCATGCCCTACGAGTGTCGCATAGTTTATACTTGGCCGAGATGCTTCTAAATTGCTCAGATACTCGGAAACAGTATGCCAGCAAACTTGTAGACCGTAGTCCTGTGCGGCCCTTTTCTGATCCTCGAAGGCCTGATCAAAAATTGGTGCTGCTGAATCCCCGCAATTACCAACTACCTCAGTTGTAACACCTTGTCTCAACTTGCTCTCACAACGATAGTTCACCATGGGTTCAAGGTCTGAATGACTGTGTATGTCTATGAACCCCGGACAGACGAAGAGCCCTGCGGCATCGATGATTCTCTTAGCCTTTCTACCTTTGAGAAATCCGATGTCGACTATTTTTCCATCATCTACAGCAATGTCAGCGTAAAACCATGGATTCGCAGTACCGTCAATTATTCTGCCGTTAGTTATCAAAATATCATGCATTCTATCACCTCAAGATTCGTATAAATAGCAGGCAACAAAATGATTCTTAGACGGCTCAAACAACCTTGGTTGCTCCCTTTTACAAATCTCCATTACATATGGACACCTAGGAGCAAATCGGCATCCTTCTGGCGGGTTGAACGCGCTAGTCACATCACCTTCAAGGATTATCCTCTGTTTTTTCACTCTCGGATTTGGTATTGGAATGGCCGAAATTAGAGCTTTCGTGTAAGGATGCAATGGATTGTCGTAAAGCTCTTCGCTATCGCATAACTCAACGATCTTGCCAAGATACATGACACCTATCTTGTGAGAAACATGCTTAACCACATTGAGTTCATGTGAGATGAACAAGTAAGATACTTTAAACTTTTCCTGAAGTTCTTCCAAAAGATTGAGTATTTGACTTTGAATGGAAACATCTAGGGCTGAAACAGGTTCATCGCAAACAATCAAATCTGGATTTGTGGCTAAAGCTCTTGCTATGCTTATTCGCTGCCTCTGTCCGCCTGAAAATTCGTGCGGATATCTATTCATATGTTCTGCAGCAAGACCAACCATCTGTAAAAGCTCCTTAACTCTCTTTTCCAGTTCTTTTCCTCTTGCTATTTTGTGATATCGTAATCCTTCACCGATGATATCTTTAACTGTTAATCTGGGGTTGAGGGAGCTGTATGGATCTTGAAAAACTATTTGCATTTTTGGTCTGATCTCTTTGAGTTGCCCAAGTTTAAGTTTTGTTATGTCCACATTGTTGAAAAAAATCTGTCCTTTTGTTGGTTCAATGAGCCTTAACAAACACCTAGCGGTCGTAGTCTTACCGCATCCACTTTCACCAACCAGTCCGAGTGTTTGACCTTCATATATCTCAAAATCAATTCCGTCCACAGCTTTTACATAACCTAGCAGCTTATTCTGAAAGATTCCAATTTTGACGGGAAACCATTTGGTAAGTCCACGGACCTCAACGACTTTTCTCATACTCAAGTTCGTCCACCTCCTCTGGCTTGGAGCCGCGCAAGAAACATCTAACTCTTCTTTTATCGTTTACTTTCATCAAAGATGGTTCTTTCTCCCGGCAAACTTGTATAGCCAAAGAACAGCGCGGATGGAATCGACAACCTGAAGGAAGATTCATCAAATCCGGTACAGAACCTGGTATCGTATGGAGAGGTCCTTTACCGGATTCTAATCTCGGAATCGATTTGAGGAGTGCCTCTGTGTATGGATGAAGGGGATAGTCAAAAAGCTCGTCGCAAGGTGCCTCTTCAACCACTTGACCCGCATACATTACAAAGACACGGTTTGCCATCTCAGCAATTATTCCAAGATTGTGGGTTATTAAAAGTACGCTCATGTTGAACTGTCTTTTCAGTTCTGAAATCAATTCCAAAATCTGAGCCTGAATTGTCACATCAAGAGCTGTGGTTGGCTCATCAGCAATCAAGAGTTTTGGATTACATGAAAGTGCCATAGCAATCATTACTCTTTGACGCATTCCACCAGATAGTTGATGTGGATATTCGTAGAACCTTTTTTCTGGATTTGGAATTTTAACCAGCTTTAACATCTCTATGGCTTTTTGCTTCGCCTCAGCTCTTGAAACTTTTTGGTGAACTATTATCGATTCCGATACTTGCTTACCTATTGTATAAACCGGGTTGAGAGAAGTCATTGGCTCTTGAAAAACCATGGAAATCTTTCCACCACGAATTTGCTTCATCTCCTCTTCGGATTTTTTCAAAATATCTTCTCCTTCGAAAAGGATTTCACCAGACTTGATTCTTGCAGGTGGATTTGGTAATAACCTCATAACAGCCAACGAAACTGTTGATTTTCCGCATCCAGATTCACCGACCATTCCAACAGTCTCGCCTTTATCTATAGTTAACCAGACTCGATCCACAGCTCGAACAGTTCCGTTAAAAGTTACATACTCTACGGTCAAATCTTTGATTTCAAGTAGTCTGTCCATACTATTCCTCCGTTCATGGAAGAATCCTTCTTGCCCCTATGTACTTTAAGTCCAGAGTCTGCGAGTAGTCCGGAGCCGAAGGATCAAAACTATTTATCGCAACTCCGCTATTTCCAGAATGAATGTACTTCATGTTCCCAATGTAGATTCCTATATGCGATGGCCCTGGCTTGTAAGTTTGGAAGAAAACTAAGTCACCAGGTTTCAAATATTTTCTCTCCGTCACCGCAATACCTTGCTCAAATTGCATGTCTGCATCTCTTCTCAAAAAATACCCAGCCATTTTAAAACAAAACTGAGTAAATCCAGAACAATCAAATCCATAAGCAGTTGTCCCACCCCACAAATATGGCAGACCTAGGTATTGTTTTGCAATCTCAATTATGTATTGAGCATCTCTCTTTTCACTGAAAACATCCTCACGCGACGGAAAAAACCTTAAATCTTTGCTTTTTACATAAACCTCAAGACCACCAGGAATCAAAAGTTTCGACCAATCATCTTGTCTATCTAAGACAGGTAAAACTGTACCCTGAACTAGATTTTTATCAAAAGCGGCGTCACCATCAGGACTAACAAGTGCTGGTGTCATCTTGGCAACGACAAGTGCAAATTCGTTTGAAACATATTGCTTCAATTGCTTTTCGTCACAGATCCATATTTTTTTTCCATCAACCCATCCCAAGTATCGGTCCTCCATCTGAACAAGATACCAACCATCTTTCGTTTCCAATAATCTTAAGATTTCACCCATTCTTGCTTGCGTGACAACGTATTTTCCAACATCTCTCCAAGGCGCTTCCCCAAGGTTTAAAACCGGCACAGCCACTATACCGTAGATTTTTGTACCAAAAGACATGCTCGGGAGTAACTCGATTCTTACTTCAGCGGATGGAATCTTTGACTCAACCAGACTTAAGAACTTTTCCATCACATTTTTGTCACTGATTTTACCTTCCAAGACTAACTTTTCACTATCTTCCTTGAGGGAAACATCAAACACGATTTCCCTTGGATCAAGCTTCATTTCCTTTTTCATTGATTCAACAACTCTTTTAAACTCTTCAGTAATGCTATTTGTGCTTGAACTTTCCATTGTCTGATCACTCCCAAAACAAGAAATTGCAAAAACCAAAACCAAAATAAGCAAGAATTTGTTCATAGTTCTCACCTTGTCATTGTCGCAACCTTGGGTCAAAAACATCCCTTAATCCATCACCGAGCAAATTGAATGCAAATACACTGAGCATGATAGCGATACCAGGCCATACCGAATAAAGTGGATTTACCCTCATATATGGCCTTGCCGCATATATCATGTTCCCCCAACTTGGAGTTGGTGGCAGGATACCCAAACCCAAGAACGACAAAGATGCTTCTGTCAAAATAGCTGCAGGAATACCAAGTGTTACTGAAACAATTATGATCCCCATGCAGTTTGGTAGGATATGTTTAACGATTATTCGAAAATCAGATAAACCTTGAGCCTTTGCTGCCTCAACGTATTCCATTTCTTTGATCGACAAAACTTGACTTCTTATAAGTCTTGCTCTTCCAGCCCAACCAAGTATTGACAGTGCTATGAACAAATTGTAGATTCCTGGCCCTAACGCAAACATGATGCCAATGTAAAACAAAAGATCTGGAAAAGCAAATAGAATATCAACGATTCGCATTATTACAACATCAATTTTTCCACCGTAATATCCAGCGAGCGCACCCATTGCAACACCGATAACCGTTACGAGTGCCTGGGTCAAAAAACCTATACTGAGTGAAATTCTTGACCCGTATATAATTCTCGAGAGTATATCTCTACCAAATTCATCAGAACCAAGCAAGTAGATGCCATTTTTGCAGATTTTAGATGGAGAACCAGGAGCTTTTAAACGGTTGTCAAGATCAATTTTGTTAGGATCTGCAGGTGCAATTAGTGGTGCAAAAATGGCCATAAGGGTAAAAATAACTATCACCACTAGCCCAAACATGGCTGGTTTCTTCCTTTTCAGCCTTCGCCAAGCATCACGCCAATATGAAATTTGAGTTGATTTTAGGTTTTTTTCCATAACTCAAACCTCCTCATTGTAACCTAATCCTTGGGTCTAAGAAGGCATAAGATATGTCTACAATCAAGTTCGACAACGTATATACCACAGCCGTGAAAAGAACAGTACCTTGAACAAGTGGATAATCACGTGTGGACAAGGCAAGTATAGATAACCTACCCAAACCTGGTATGGCGAAGACTGTTTCAACCAAGAATGAGCCTGTGAGTAAACCTCCTATCTGCATACCAATTATGGTAATGATTGGTATCAGAGCGTTTTTCAATGCATGTCCAAATATTACAGATCTTTCTGAAAGGCCTTTGGCCCTGGCCGTTCTAATGTAATCTTGCCTGATAACATCAAGTAGCGCACTTCTCGCGTAACGAGCAATTGAGGCAGCAAATCTGATTCCCAGTACGAAAGCTGGTAGTATCATATGTTTCCATGTTCCATAACCGGAGATTGGAAGCCACTTTAAATTCAAACCAAATATCAACTGAAAGATAACTGCTACCCAGAAAACAGGTGCACTAATTCCAGCGAGAGCTATTATTCTTGCAGAGTGATCAAAAACAGTATCTTGCTTAATTGCTGATATTATTCCCACCAATATACCAACAACTATCGCAACACTAGCAGAACTTAGAGCAAGTTTCACAGTTGTTGGAAAAGTGTCCATTATCATTTTCATAACGGGTTGATTTGTTTTGAAAGATCTACCCAAATCTCCGCGCATTGCGTTGAAAACAAACCTTCCAAATTGCACAATTACCGGGTCATCCAACCCCAATTGCTTTCTGATTCTTTCTATTGTGGCCTGATCCGCTTGTTTCCCAACCATTTCCACAACTGGGTCGCCGGGTACTATGTTTAGAAGGACGAAGGTTATCAAGGAAATCCCCAGAAGCACTGGTATAGCCAGAATCAATCTACGGATAACGTAAGATAACATGGACTTCCACTCCCTTTAAGTAAGGGGGAGACAGTTATCTCCCCCTTTTAAACATTAGGAATCTCTTACTCTTTCCAGGCGTAGGTGTAAACTGTTATGCCTGTTGGATGTCTGAATATGCCTTTCACGTTTTTCTGTACTGCCAAAAGGTTCTTCAAATGGAATAATGGAATTATTGCAACATCTTCTTTGATGATCACATTTTCAATTTGTCTGTAGATTTGCATTCTTTTTTCTTGGTCCGATTCTACCCTTGCCTCTTCTAGCATGTCTTGAATAACGTTATTATTGTAACCACTGGACATCATGTTATTTCTTGCAAAAAACACGTACAAGTAGTTGTCCGGATCTGGTATGTCAGCCCACCAGTTTCCATAGCTTGCCGGTATCTTTCCCTTTCGACGGGCATCCCTAAAAGCAGCACTCTCCACGGGAATTATTTCAAGGTCAATTCCTACCTCTTTTGCCATTGCTTGAATTATGATGTTAGGATCCGAGAGTGTATCTCCACCCCACTGCCATGCTTGCACTTTCACGCTGACTCCAGATTTTATTAGTTCATCAACAATTTTTCTAGCTTCCTGCGGGTTGTATTCGTAAGCGGGACCTTTCCCGAGCTCATATGCGCCAGGGATCCCTGGGGTTACAAAGCTTGTAGCAACGGTCGCACGTGGTCCAAAAATGCTCTTTGCCAGTTTTTCTTTGTCTATAGCCATAGCCATGGCTTTCCTGAGTCTGACATCCGACCACATTGGATCACTTACATTCATCAAAAAGTAGTAAGTATTCAAAGCGACAGTTTCAAGCATCTGATATTTCCCTGTAGCTTTTATTCTCTCGTATTCCACAACAGGTACGACGCAGACATCAAGTGTACCATTCTCGAATTCCATCAAAGCTGTTGTGGTATCGGGTACAATTCTTATATTGATCTCATTCAAGTATGGAATATTTGGTTCAAAGTAATAAGGGTTCCTCTCCAAAACTATTTCGGTCTGCGGGACATATCTTTTTAATCTAAATGGACCGGTACCAATAGGATTCAGCTTCCAGTTTTCTCCCAGTGACTTTACTATCTTTTCTGAATAGATTGATGCGCCAGGTACCGCCAGATTGTAAATGAATGGGCCATATGGTCTCGCCAGAACTATCTGGAATCTGTAATTATCAATTTTCTTGAATCCTTGAATACTCGTGGCCTTACCCTCCATGAACTCCTTTGCTCCCAAAATCATGTCAAATAGCCAGGAACTCAAACCTTTTCCTTTTGGATCCAGAGCTCTTTCGATGGTAAATCTAACATCGTCAGATGTTAATTCTGTCTTTCCATCGTGGAATCTGATTCCTTTTTTCAACTCAAATGTGTAAACTAGACCATCTTGTGAAACATCAGGCATTTTTGCAAGAAGTTCAGGTTCCAATTCCAAGGTTTCTCCCTTGTAGCGAACTAAAGTGCTAAAAAGCAATCTACCTAGTGTGTAAACCGACAAAAGAGTGCTTTCTTGAACATCGAAACCAAGAGGATCACCGGTCAGATAATCATATAGAACACCACCTCTTTTGGGTTGAGATGCCGAAAATCCAACAACACAAATCACAACAGCTAAGACTACTACCAAAAACCTAAGTAGCCTCCTCACACAAAACACCCCCTCATCAAAGTATGGATTTATACTCATTCCATCCAGCTTGATCTTTACAGATTCTGCGAAATAGCCTAACAATCCATTTCTCTTCTAGTAAAGAAATTCACCAAAACTGTCTCGACTAACTTGTAGAATACTAGTCCTCATCTGAGGTTCGCTCCAACAAAGGAAACTAGTATCTGGCATATACAACTGGATTGATGAATTCCAGCTTTAATGTTTTGCCTTCCTCGCCCACCGGAATGCCTTTTCTCTGGCTCTTCATCTCACATGCCATGTTCATAAAATTACAAACATTTTTCAATTCACACATAAGTTTATCGCATCAAAAATAATAATTCCTTACTACTACAATTACACTTCCAAACTACATTTTCCAAGATTTGCAACCTTCTTTCACACTCTTATAAACTATTTCTTCGCGAACTTCCACGCTTTTGAGGATAACTATCAAGATTAAAAATCTAATTTTTAGTGCAGCATTACGTTTCACGTCAATATTAAGATTAAAACATGTAATTTAACTACCACTAAAGCCACATAATAAGGAAAAAATTACTGAATTTATCGCAGTTCTTATACTGCATTCGTTACTTAAACAGCCCAATTTCATTTTGTGATTTTGTTTAACATCACTGCGAAACAAATTATTTGCTCCCATACGTATGTGTATTTGCTCTACGTTCACAGAAGACCTTAACTAACAACTACAACTTGTGGAATTATTTTATGCGATAGCAAAGCCGTGCTTGAATTCTTCAGTCTCACTAATGATTCACAACCCCAAGTTTTTCTGTTCCAGAGATTTTGCAAAATGCTAGTTATAGGCTTAATACCTAGCTTTACCGAATGTTACACAACTTTCCCCGCACGGTCAGAAATAACAAACATAGCTTTACGCTTAAAAATCTAAGTTCATCAATCAGTTTTATTCTTCTCACATTAATTCTCAATATTATGATATCAATTGTTTTGTGTATAAACATATATTATCATGAATGTATATCATATGTATATTATATCTTGGGAAAGCTAAATATTTATCTTGAACTCGAAATGTCTAAATTTTACTTGAATACTAATCTTCTGACTCGTCGAAATAGGTTACATTGCTTTTCATAATGTTACGAGCTTTCAGAGATTTCTCAA
>JBEPZZ010000047.1:0-13578 GCA_041640575.1 Pseudothermotoga sp.
CTGCGGAGCTTTTTGATTTTGAGATCATCGACAAAATTTTCATTCCGTATGAAAATCTAGCCATTGCAGTTACTCTCAAAAGTGACGGAACAATGGATAAACAGGTAATTGGAAGTATCTGTGAAGCTCTGAAAGCTGACCCAGCATTAAAAGATTGGACCAGATTGGTTGAGATTTTTACTAGTCCATCGCTTCAGGTTGTGTCTTTCACCATAACGGAAAAAGGTTACAACTTGAAAGATGCTTCTGGTAATCTTTACAAACAAGTTGCTGAAGATATGAAGAATGGTCCGACTAATCCTCAATCGTCCATGGGGAAAGTGCTTGCACTTTTGTACAGAAGATTCAAAGCAGGTAGGTACAAATTGGCACTTTTGAGTCTTGATAACTTTTCGAGAAATGGAGAGAAACTTTTTTCGGCCTTACAGGAGATAGCAAATAGTTGGGTTGAGAATAAAATAGTTGAAAAAGAATTTTTGGATTATCTGTCTAATGACGTTGCGTTTCCTTGGTCGATGATAGATAAGATCGTGCCTGGCCCATCCGAGGAAGTTAAACGGCATCTTGAAGGACTTGGAATCGAGGAAATGGAGATAGTAATTACGAGCAAAAAAACATACATTGCCCCGTTTGTGAACATGGAAGAAACTCAATATCTATTGATAGAAGACCTGTTTCCAAATGGAAGGCCATATTTTGAAAAATCTGGCAAAAATGTTTTCGTGACAAGCAGAAAAACAGTTGAAAATGCGGAAAAAATGAAAGTTACTGCGTGTCTTAATCCTCTTCATACTTCCATATCAATCTTCGGGTATCTTCTTGGGTACAAAACAATTTTTGAGTGCATGAAAGACCCTTTGATATCAAACCTTGCTCGTGGTGTTGGAGAAGAAGGATTGCGTGTAACACCAGATCCCGGCGTGATTTCACCAAGAAAATTCCTTGAGGAAGTGTTGACTCAAAGATTACCTAATCCTTTCATGCCGGACACACCGCAACGTATACTGACTGATACATCCCAAAAAGTTCCAATTAGATTTGGTGAAACAATTCGAGCGTACTTTGAGCGGTCTGATCTTGGTGCAGATCAACTTAAATATATTCCATTGGTGATAGCAGGATGGTTAAGATATCTAATGGCCGTGGATGACAATGGAAAAGAAATTGTTTTAAGCCCAGATCCATTGCTTGAGGACTTAAGAAAAGATCTTGCAAAGATTTTATTCGGTCATCCAGAAACCGTTGAGAATAATCTTCGAGGGATTCTCAGCAACAAGAGACTGTTTTTAGTTGATTTATACGAAGCAGGAATAGGAAAAAGAATCGAAGAAATCTTTAAACAGTTGATAAGTGGAACAGGTGCAGTGAGGTCAACTTTGGAAAGGTACGTAGGGAGCTGATTGTTGTGCACATAGTTTTTAGATGGTATGGTGATTTTGACACAATAAGTCTAGAACAAATACGGCAGATACCGGGAGTTGAGGGTGTTGCTGGAGCGCTTTTTGATATACCAGTTGGTGAAGTTTGGCCTTATGAAAGGATACAGGAACTTAAACAGAAAGTAGAGAAGGCTGGTTTGAAATTCGAGGTCATCGAAAGTGTAAACATTCACGAAGACATCAAATTAGGATTGCCAACTAGGGATAAATACATTGAAAACTATAACCAGACGTTGATAAATCTTGCAAGAGCAGGTATAAAAGTTGTTGTTTACAACTTTATGCCTGTCTTCGATTGGGTTAGGACAAACCTTCGGAAAAAACTGGATGATGGTTCTGAAGTCATGGAATACGACCACAAATTTATAGAAGGCCGTGGGCCAAGACAACTTTTGGAAGAAGTCAAGAACGGATCACAAGGTTTCGTACTAGCTGGATGGGACTGGTCAAGACTTGAAAAGTTAAGTGAATTACTCAAAATGTATGAAGACATTGATGAAGAGAAGCTCTTCGAGAATTTATCATACTTTCTAAGAAACGTCATACCTGTGTGTGAGAAAATTGGGATAAGATTAGCAATTCACCCCGATGACCCACCATGGTCTGTTTTTGGGCTTCCAAGAATTGTTACGTGCCAGGAAAATATTGAAAGAATACTCAAAGTTGTTGATAGTCCCTGCAATGGTTTAACATTTTGCATAGGCTCGTTAGGTGTTAATAGAAGAAACAATTTAGTTGAAATGATCAAATTTTTCGGTAAAATGGGTAGAATTCACTTTGTTCACCTGAGGAATGTTAAAATTATTGGAGAAAAAGCATTTTACGAAACAGCACACCCTTCATTTTGTGGTTCTTATGATATGTTCGAGGTAGTCAAAACCCTCCACGATATTGACTTCAACGGATATATTCGACCAGACCATGGACGGACAATATGGAATGAAAATGCAAGACCAGGTTATGGTTTATACGATAGGGCACTGGGTATTACATACATAATTGGATTGTGGGAAGCCGTTGAAAAAATGTATTCACGACAAGCTTTTTGAGATTGTGAAAAAGCATATGAAGTTTCTAAATCGCCTTTTTGATATATTTTTTTGATATATTAATTATTTTCCAGAAAGAAAAAATGAGAAATTCAAAGAAAATGGTAGATTTTGAAAGATATAGAAAGCACCATGTGACAAAAAGAAGAATTTTTCTGGTAAATGAAGAATAGCTAAGACTAATCAAATTTGCCTTGAAAAGGCAAGAAAGAATACAATAAATTACGATCTCAGCCTGAAGGGGGTGTTCGAAGTGAGGAAAACTTTAGTGTTCTTTCTGATCCTATCTGCAGCTTTGTTCAGTTTTGCTCAGCTTGCTGTACCAAGACATGAAACATTCATAGTTAACCAGCTGACCGGCCGCGTTGGAACACCTGGGAACTTCAATCTTTGGGTCGGATGGAAGTGGTTTGACAGAGGACTTCAAAACTTGTTACTTGAACCTCTGTGGTGTGTTGAATATGCAACAGGTGAAATCATCAACGCATTGGCCGCAGAACCACCTATTTACAACAAGGATTTCACACAGCTGACCATTAAACTGAGAAAAGGTGTTTACTGGAGCGACGGAGTACCTTTCACAGCTGATGATGTAGTTTATATGATTGAACTTTCAAAGAATACGTCTGGTTTCGCATACAACTCACAGATGCAGGAAGTTAAGAGTGTGAAGAAAGTTGATGACTACACGGTGGTCATCGACCTCGTGGCACCAAACTCCAGATTCCACACCTACTTCTTGGACAGATGGGGTGGCTTTAGACCATTGCCAAAGCACATCTTCGAAAAGGTTGAAGATCCGTTGACCTTTGAATTCAACCCACCCGTTGGAACAGGTCCATATGTGCTACACAGCTACGATGCAGGTGGCTATTGGACTTTGTGGCAGAGAAGGGAAGATTGGCAAAGAACACCAACAGGAATGCTTTATGGTATGCCACAGCCAAAATATGTCGCGGTAATCACCTACGGCGGACCAGACAAACAACTCTTGGCAATGGCTCAACATCAACTTGATGCAGCAGACCTTACAATGGAAGCTTTGAGAGCTGTTTTGATGAGAGTTAGCACTGCAAGAGCTTGGAGAAAGGATTATCCATGGACCGTTAACATTGACCCATGCGTCACAGGTGTCACAATAAACAACATGGTGGAACCATTCAACAACAAAGACGTCAGATGGGCTTTGACATTGGCGATAGACATAGTCGAATATGCTGCGAACGCTTTCGATGGCGCGGTCACAATAAGCCCCATCCATATACCTTTGACAAAGGCGTACATGGATTGGTATTTCAAAGTAATGGAACCTTGGTTGCTGAATTTTGAAATAGACATCGGAGGTGGCCAGAAGTATAAGCCTTACGATCCAACAGCCGGGCAAAGACTTGCAGAGTATGCAAGAAAGAGAGGTTATCCTGTTCCAAAAGATGCTAATGAAATCAGGTATATATTTGGACCTGGCTGGTGGAAGTACGATCCAGAAGTGGCGGAAAAATTGTTAATCAAGAACGGTTTCAAGAGAGATTCACGCACACGTGGCTGGCTGTTGCCAAATGGCGAACCTTGGAAGATTACTATATACTGCACAAACACGAATCCGGCTCATCCAGCTTATAGAAATGCCTTTGCACTTGCGCAAGAATGGAGGAAATTTGGTATAGATGTTGACGTCGTAGTTTTTGATACTCCATCAGTCGTGCAACAAGGGAACTTCCAAGTAAGCTCAGATTGGCCAGCTGCAGAACCATGGGGTGGTCACCCAGATTTGTATCGCGTGTTAAATCCATTCCATTCGAAATATCTTGTTGAAATTGGAGAAAATGCTGCTTGGGGTAACTACTCTAGATGGGCAAACCCAAAAATGGATGAGATTGTAGATAAGTTAAGACTAACTGATTGGAACGACACGGCAAGCATCATAAAACTTGGTGTAGAAGGTCTGAAACTCCTTGTTGAAGAGATGCCATCTATTCCTACTTTCAACTATCCTGGAGTCGTGGCTTGGGATGAGTACTACTGGACAAATTATCCTGGCGCTGAGAATATGTACTCACAACCTTACCATCACTGGCCTAACTTGAAGTACATGTTGCCGTTCCTGAAACCAACTGGAAGGAAATGATTTGGATTGAAATTTTCAAGCCGGGGGGCGACCCCCGGTTTTGATTGCAAATCAGCAAATTTTTAGACTAGGGAGGTAAAAATTCTTGAACTTCATCAAACGGTATCTTCTTCCAAGAATAATAGTATACTTTCTCGTGATTTTCATTGGAATAACCATGATTTTTATCATACCGCGTTTTCTGCCGACAGATCCTGTCTTACAAACTATAAATCGAATAAGAGCTCAAGGAGCTTACATGGACCCGGAAGCTATGCAAAGAACCATACAGACCCTTCGTGAGCTTTATGGATTAGAGGGGACTCTCTGGGATCAATATATAAAGTTTTGGCAGAGGTTCTTTAAAGCAGATTTCGGGCCATCGTATTTTCAATTTCCAACGCCGGTGATTGTTCTAATAAAAGAATCTTTGCCGTGGACAATAGCGTTACTTTTGACCACAACCTTGCTTTCATGGTTTGTTGGAAATATTCTTGGAGGATTCGCCGCCTATTTTTCAAACCAAAAATGGGGAAGGATTCTAGATTACTTCGCCATGGTCATAAGACCTATGCCTTATTATGTTCTTGCGCTTGGTTTACTGATTCTTCTAGCTTATGTTTTCCCAGTTTTTCCTTTGGGTGGTGGCTATAGAATCGGAATGAAATTAACATGGAACTTAGACACTTTGCTAGTTTTGTTGAAACACGCCTTTTTACCTGCACTTTCTTTGCTTTTGATAGGTACTTTTGTTTGGTTTCAAGCTATGAAACTTGTTGTTCAAAATGTTAAAACTGAAGACTTCGTCAAATATGCAGAAGCTGGAGGTATAAGGTCCGATAAAATTGCGAGAAAATATGTTATAAAGAACGCTATGTTGCCACAGATAACAGGATTAGCACTTTCGCTCGGACAAATCTTCAGTGGAGCTCTTATAACGGAAATAGTCTTTTCATATCCCGGGCTTGGTACATTGCTTTACAATGCGATCTTCACAGGTGATTACAATTTGTTGATGGGAATAACCGCTATCTCAATCTTGGTGGTGACAACAAGTATTTTAGTAATAGATCTGCTTTATCCGTTGTTTGACCCAAGGGTCAGATACAAATAAGGAGTGAGATGATGAAGGTACTAAGAGATCTATTGAGAGACGGAAAATTTGCCTTTGGCTTTTTCGTTCTCCTATGCTTGGTTTTTCTTGCTTTCTTATCTTTTTTCTCGCCTTATGACCCTTACAGATGGAATGTAGTTCCGAGGGATATGCCACCTTCTTGGCCGCACATTCTTGGTACAAGTTCAAGAGGCCAAGACGTGTTCTGGGAACTGTGCTTTTCGGTGAGAAATTCTTTAATCATGTCTTTGATAGCTGGTTTCTCATCGAGGATCATAGCTGTTCTTATCGGAATGGTAGCTGGCTACAGGGGCGGAAGAACTGACAGGTTACTTATGTTCTTAAGTGATTCGTTTTTGGTCTTACCTCTTTTCCTGATAATAGTTTTGATCGGGTCAATGGCGAAAGCACGACTTAGCCTGGCATCATTGGGACTTTTGTTAGGTGCCTTTGGTTGGGCATGGGATGCCCGAGTGATCAGATCACAAGTTCTAAGTCTTCGCGAAAGAGACTTCACATATACTGCACTTTTAAGTGGCTTAAGAACAATGTCATTGATCTTCAAGGAATACATGCCATTTTTGACACCACTGATATTCGCTACTTTCATTGGAAATGTCTCATGGGCAATAGGTATGGAGATAACTTTGGCCATTCTTGGGGTCTTCAGAATTGAAATTCCAAGCCTTGGTACAATGCTCCAATGGGCTCTAAACTATCAAGCGTTATTACTAGGCTATTGGTGGTGGATTGCTACGCCTGTTGTCACATCGGTGATGTTATTCATTGCTTTGTATCTGCTTTCAATTAGTATAAGCGAATATCTAGATCCACGTATGAGAGTCCAAAGAATAGGTAAAGCATGAGGTGATGAGATTGCAAACAGTAATTTCGACGAAAGAACTTAAATCCTATTATGTCCTGGATGTTTTTGGGAAGGAAAAAGAGATTGTAAAAGCCGTTGACAATGTGAGTCTGGATATCTATGAAAACGAGATATATGGTATAGCTGGAGAAAGTGGATGTGGAAAGAGCACTTTGCTCAAATCAATTTTCGGTATAATCGATCCTCCTCTTAGATTGATCGGCGGAAAGGTATTGTATTTCTACAATGAACAAGTGTATGATCTTTATTCTTTGAATTTGGATTCTAGACGGAATCTGAGATGGAAATTTATTTCTTATGTCCCTCAGGGTTCGATGAGTGTATTGAATCCGGTC
Organism: Pseudothermotoga sp.; assembly: GCA_041640575.1. Lineage (GTDB taxonomy): Bacteria > Thermotogota > Thermotogae > Thermotogales > DSM-5069 > Pseudothermotoga. The sequence continues at coordinate 6,928 of JBEPZZ010000047.1, forward strand.
GTCAAGATAAAAGAAACTTTCAAAGACTTTCTGAACAGCCATCTGAAGGGAAAAACAAAGGAAGAATATTATGAACTGGCAAAAGAGCATTTAAAACATTTGGGATTACCACCGAAGATACTTGAAGCATATCCCCATCAACTATCCGGTGGCATGCGTCAGAGGGTTACGATAGCATTAGCAACACTTTTGAATCCAAAAGTTATTATAGCCGATGAGCCAACAACTGCTCTTGATGTTGTCACTCAAAGAGGAGTTATTCAACTTCTGAAGGATATCCAAGCAACGTATATGAATACAATTGTATTGGTAACTCATGACATGGGTGTCCAAGCAAGTATGGCTACTCGAATAGCTGTAATGTATGCTGGAAAAATAATTGAAGAAGCACCAACCTCCAAACTCTTCAAAGAACCGAAACATCCATATACGAAATATCTTATAAACTCGTTACCTAAATTTGGGGACAAATCCAGACGAAGTAGTGCTCCTGGTAGCCCACCTTCTTTGGCGGCTCTACCATCTGGATGCAGTTTTCATCCAAGATGCCCTTACTGCTTCGAAAAATGCAAAACTCAAGTACCACCTTTGAAACAATATGAAACTGACCATAAAGTTGCATGCTGGTTGATGGAGGAAGTGTGATATGAAAAAACTGCTTGAAGTGAGAAACTTGTCAAAGATCTATTCTATGGGAAGCATTTTCTCTAGAATCAAAATAACTGCGGTAGATGATGTTAATTTTACTGTCATGGAACCGGAGATATTTACTCTTGCTGGAGAAAGTGGATGCGGAAAGACAACAACAGCAAAGATCATTCTTGGTTTTGAAGAACAAACCTCTGGTGAAATTATCTACAAAGATCAGCCCATTGATAAGTTGAGGCAACAAAATAGATATAGAGTGTTAAGAGAAATCCAGGCGGTTTTTCAGAACCCATTTTCAACCTTCAATCCTTTAAGAACTGTGGATAGTTATTTTTATGACACACTTGTTAATTTGAGAATTACTTCAAGCAGAAAAGAGGCTGAGAAAAAGATCAGAGAAAAATTGGAAGCAGTTGGTATATCTTTTGACGAGTTTAAGCAACGTTATCCAAGCGAGTTTTCTGGTGGTCAGCTTCAAAGATTATCAATTGCAAGAGCTTTGTTAACAGACCCGTTTTTGATAATAGCTGACGAGCCTGTATCAATGGTTGATGCCTCACTCAGAATGTCCATAGTCAATCTGTTTAAAGATCTAAAAGACAAGTTTGGAGTTAGTGTTATTTATATAACTCATGATCTAACTACTGCTTACTATGTGAGTGACAGAATGGCAATTATGTTTCGTGGAAATATTGTTGAAATTGGTCCTGCAGAGGAAGTCCTTTCGAACCCTAAACACCCTTATACACGACTTTTAAGAGAATCTGTTCCAGAAGCTGATCCAGAGAAAAAATGGACCACAAAAGTTTTACTCGCCGACGCAGAGCATGAGGAATATCTCAGAACTGGTTGTAAATTTGCAGGAAGATGTCCGTCAGCAATGGATAAGTGCAAGAAATTTGTTCCACCTTATTTTGAAGTTAACGGTACATCCGTGAAATGTTTTCTTTATGAGTAGATTCAGAGAGGAGGATCTATGTGGACTTGTACAAAGATTCATCACTGCCACCAAAAATAAGAGCCAAGGATTTGTTGCTAAGAATGACACTTGATGAAAAGATAGCTCAACTGGGTTCTGTTTGGAGTTATGAATTGCTTTCAGATGATGGTGCACTTTCTTATGAAAAGACGAAAGCTCTTTTGAAACATGGTATTGGTCAAATTACTCGACCGGGTGGGGCAACAAACTACGAACCACCTGAGGTGGCAAAGTTGGTTAACGAGGTCCAAAAATTCTTGGTAGAAAACACACGGCTTGGTATTCCCGCAATAATGCATGAAGAATGCTTAGCCGGGTACATGGGTTTGGGAGCAACAACTTTTCCTCAACCAATTGGAATGGCAAGCACATGGGATCCTGAATTGATACAAAAAGTTACATCTGCTATAAGAGAAGATCTTAGAAAGCTTGGAATTACCCAAGGTCTTGCGCCTGTTCTTGATGTTGCCAGAGATCCAAGGTGGGGTAGAACGGAAGAGACTTTTGGCGAATCGCCCTATTTAGTTGCGAGAATGGGAACAGCTTATATAAAAGGTTTGCAAGGTGAGGAAATCAGAAAGGGAGTTGTTGCAACAGCAAAGCATTTTGCCGGTTACAGCGCATCTGAAGGAGGTAAAAACTGGGCACCGACAAACATTCCTCCAAGGGAACTGAGAGAAGTTTTCCTGTATCCCTTCGAAGCGGCTGTAAAAGAGGCAGATGTGTTGTCAATTATGAATTCCTACAGTGAAATTGATGGAATACCGTGTGCTTCTTCTCGAGAACTTCTTACGGAAATTTTGAGAAGACAGTGGGAATTCGAAGGTATAGTAGTCTCAGATTATTTTGCAATTGACATGATCCGAGGTTACCACAAGATAGCCAAGGACAAAGCTGAGGCAGCAAAGTATGCGCTGGAAGCAGGAATAGACGTGGAACTTCCAAAAACAGATTGTTATTTGCAGCTCAAAGATTTGGTTGAAAAGGGGATCATCAGCGAAAGATTGCTAGACGAAGCAGTTTTAAGAGTTTTGACTTTGAAATTTATGCTCGGTCTGTTTGAGAACCCATACGCACAGGTTTATACTGATCTTTCAGATCACAGAGAAATTGCTTTAGAAGTAGCACGCAAATCGGCGGTTTTACTGAAAAACAATGGAATTTTGCCTTTAAAATCTGATGTAAAAATAGCTTTGGTAGGACCTACCGCGGACGATGTAAGGAATTTGCTTGGCGATTATTCTTACTTAGTCCACATCAAAACTCTTCTGCAAAATGTGAACGAATCAACGTTCAATGCCCCAAAATTCAACCTGAAAAAAGTTGAAGAGCTTGTCGACAAACACATGAAGAGGATACCGAGTATACTTGGTGAACTGATGAAAAGAACTAAAGAACTTTACTACGCAAAAGGTTGTGACATAACTGATCTTTCGAAGGATGGATTTCCAGAAGCAATTGCAGCTGCTAAGAAGGCAGATGTAGTTGTAGCTGTTGTCGGTGATAGGTCTGGTTTAACCATTGAGTGTACGAGTGGAGAGTCTCGAGACGTGGCTAATCTGAAATTACCAGGCGTTCAAGAAGAATTGATCTTGGAGCTAGTAAAAACAGGAAAACCGATTATTGTAGTTTTGGTAACTGGAAGACCATATTCTTTGAAAGCTTTTGCTGAAAAGGTGGATGCCATTGTTGAACTCTGGCTGCCAGGCGAGATGGGTGCTCAAGCTCTCGCTGAAATAATTTTTGGAGAAATCAATCCCAGCGGAAAACTTCCAATAAGCTTTCCCGCAAGTGCTGGCCAAATACCTGTTTTTCATTACGTCAAACCGTCTGGTGGCCGATCCTGTTGGCATGGAAACTATGTAGACGAGGATGTTAAACCGCTGTTTCCGTTTGGCCATGGTCTTTCGTACACGAACTTCTCCTATTCAAACTTTCTCGTGGATCAAGAAGTTCAGATTGCTGGTACTGTAAAGATAAAAGTAGATGTTCAAAACACAGGACAGATTTTTGGGGAAGAGGTTGTTCAGGTTTACATTTCAAGGGAAAATGCCAGCGTCACAAGACCAATCAAGGAACTGAAAGCTTTTCAAAGAGTTGGCTTGAACCCCGGTGAAAAGAAAACCATACTGTTTGAAATGCATACAGATGTCTTAGCTTATTACGATAGGGACATGAAATTAGTTGTTGAACCTGGCATTTACAAGGTGTTAGTAGGCAGTTCATCACAGGATATAAGATGTGAAGGGAGCTTTTCCGTAGTCGGTGAAAAGAGAGTTGTTCAAGATAAAAGAACATTCTTCACAAAATCGACAATCGAGTAATAAAAAAGCGGGGGTCGATACCCCTGCTTTTATTGATTTACACTGATGACTTTGTCTAAGTATTTTTCGATAGCATAAACAGCCGCTCCAACCAAGTTGCTTGATGGTTCGGCAAAAATTGTGGGTCGGATCTTCAATTTGGTGGTTGCCATTTTCAACGCTCGAGTCTTAACTATTTCATTCACTCTTGCAAAATACCAATCCGGTGCCGATGAAAGAGAGCCTCCTATTATCACGATTTCCGGATTCACCCCATTTACAATGTTCGTTATACCTACAGCTACATTGTACGCATGAACATAGAGAATCGCTTTAGCTTTTTCATCATCTTGCTTTGCCATACTGAGAAGTTCTTCAAATTTGTCTATATGATTGTTACCATTCAATAATCCATACTTTTGGTTAGCCCATCTAATACTTGCATAAAGCTCCCAACATCCTTTATTTCCACAATGACATCGCTCTTCAGAGTCAATTGATACAATCATGTGGCCGAATTCTCCAGCAGAAAAGCTCTCACCTCTCACAACTTTTCCACCTATCATTACACCAGTTCCAACACCTTCTCGAACTATCACGAAAACTGCATTATCCACATTAGCTAAATCTGCTGCATACCTTGCCTCCGCAAGCATCGACAAGTTAGCTTCATTGTCAGCTAATATGTCGAAATTCCCGTCAAAGAGATCATCAATCCTGACGTTGTACCATCCCAAGTTAGGTGCTAAGATAATCTCTTTTCTATCACAGTTCACGATACCTGGGACTGAAAAAGATACCATTTCAAAATCATAAACATTTCTCATAGCATTGACTTTTTCAAGAGCAACTTTGAAAAAATCTTCCGGTAATTGTGGTGTGTTAAAATGGGATACCACGTCAATTTTTCCGTTCAAAAACGCTACTCCTAAGGATGTTTTTGTTACACCTATATCGAAGACAGCAGCAATGGGTTTTTCACTTAGACTCAAGACTTCGCCCTTGCGGCCCGGTTCCGATTTTTCCTCAAACTGGATTACCGAGATAATGCCATCATTCATTAACTCGCGAGTCAACCTTGTGACAGCACTTGGTGCTAAACCAGATTCACGTGATAAACTTGCCCTTGTTTTTGGACCGGTTGCGATAAGAAGTTCCACCAAGTTTCTTTTGTTTCCAGTTTTCATCGAAACATGATCATGTTTCATCAGATCGCCTCACTTATACCTTGGTGAATCCTATTATTAATAATTTTACAACGAAGTTTGTGAAATACAGTAGAATTAATTGATGTTATTTGTAAGAAAGAATTCTTACAAATTCTTGCACAAAAGCATTTGTCGAGAAAACGATGATAAGTGATTACATCAAGTTATTATTCTTTTACTGCCCCTCGAGTTAGACCGCTGACCAAAAATCTCTGCATTGAGAGGAATAGGATAACCATTGGCATCATTCCAAGCAAAGCTGCAGCGGTAAACAGTCCCCATTCAGTCTCGTATGGTCCAACAGCGAAAGTTTGAAGTCCCAAGGCATAAGTGTAATTTCTGACATTCTGAAGAATTATCCTGGCAACGACGAATTCGTTGAAGGTTCCTATGAAGACAAGCAGGAAGACAACAACAAGAATTGGCCTTGCAAGTGGCAGAATTATCTTATAAAAACTTTGAAATCTTGTTGCACCATCAACTATAGCTGCTTCCTCGAGAGATGGAGGTATGGTGTCGTAAAAGCCCTTCATTAAATACATGTTATAGGCAATACCCGTGAGGTACGAAAAGATCAAACCACCTAAAGTGTCGATACCTAGGAAAGATACGTACCTTCCTAGGAAGTTCAACAAGTTATAAATAGCTATCATGAAGATGACTGCAGGAAACATTTGTATGAGCAAGAAACTCAGCAATCCGTATCTTCGCCATTTAAATCTCATTCTACTAAATGGGTAAGCGGCTACCGCACAAACGGCTGTTGTTATAACACCAACAACAGTCGCCACAATAACCGAATTCAAAACCCAGTATAAAAAGTAGTGCTTTGGCTTTTGCTTCCAAATGTTGTCAATTCTGTAGAAGTACTTATCTATATTCTTATATTCAGATTCAAGAAAATCAAGGGGAGATCGATCCATTAAATTTCCTGCTCTCCTGGTAGTAACCGTCATATCAGCTTTTACTTTATTGACAAAGTCCATACTTATCAAATCGGAAAGTTTTGTCAAAACATCCGATCTAACAAAGTTACCGGCAAAAGAAATTGCCAAAAGGCCACTGTAAGTCATCTTGAAATCGTTCAACAAGCTCTTTGCATTCGACAACACTGAATCAAGATTCTTAGAAGTGTTTTCAAATCTTCTCACAAAATCTCTATACTCCTCAACCCATCTCATACTGTCCAAGGTTTTGGACAATCGAGAAGAAATTTGATCCCTGGGCTCATAAGCATTCGCAAAATTTCGGATGAAGTTTAGAACAGCAGAATAACGCGTCAAATCAGCAGAAGAAAGGCTTTTTATATTCTTAACAGTTGCTATTCTTTCTTCCAGTTGAGCTTTGAAAATCTTCAGTTCGACAAACCTTTTATATTCTATGGTCGATTCTCTGATTCTCTTTATCTGCTCTTGCAAGTTTGCCTTAACAGCTAAATTGTTTTCAATGTCTTTTTGAGCCTCGGCAAGTTCTTCATTCATATTTTTCAAAATTAAGATCTTTTCGCATGTAT
>JBEPZZ010000048.1:0-13164 GCA_041640575.1 Pseudothermotoga sp.
TCTTCAAAGGAACGGCATGGAATGGTTACCAAAGCTTGACCTATATTCTTTTCAAATACACGTGCAGCCATTTCACTGTAGGCGCCATGTTCTCCTTGGAAACCGATTAATTTTGTAGGATTAGCTTGTAACCTTCTACTTTCTTCAAGAATCAATTTATAGAGCTTTTTCGAAAACTCAGCGCTTATAACAAGTTCGGAGGCCAAGTTTTCGACATGGGACAAAACTTTAGCCTCTCTATCAGGATCAAGAATTTGCTCTTTCATTCTACCGATCTTCATAGCTATTTCAAATCTCTCGTTTAAGAGCTGTATCACCTTTGAGTCAATTGAGTCTATAATTTTTCTTAATTTTGCCAGGTTCTCATTTTTCTCATTCATACTTTGAGTCCCCCATAATTAGTTTTGAAGCTATGAAAAAATCGGCCAAGACTATTGCAGTCATTGCTTCAACTATTGGTGGAAAACGAATTGCAATGCAACAATCATGTCTTCCGGTGACTGATATGTTCACAATTTTACCATTTCTGAGATCTACTGTTTGCTGCACTTTAGAAATGCTAGCAGCAGGTCTCACTGCGATTCTGAAAACTAGATCATTTCCATTCGTTATTCCACCGTTGATGCCACCAGCGTTATTTGTGATAGTTTTGCCACTGATCGATACGATAGGGTCATTGTATTCTGATCCTTTCATTCTTGCACACTCAAAACCTGCACCAAATTCAATGCCTTTCACTCCTGGTATTGAAAAAATCGCGTGACTTATCATGCTTTCCACAGAATCGAAAAAAGGTTCTCCTAATCCCACCGGCACATTTCGTGCAATGCATTTTAAAACTGCTCCGAGCGAATCACCTTCGCTTATAGCACGATGTAACAGTTGTTGATAATTCGTTCTATGGCCACCTATTTCTTCGATGTACGATCTTATTTTCACTGGGGCGATGATTTTTTTCGCTATAACTCCTGCTGCTACTAATCCGACGGTAATACGGCCAGAAAAATGTCCTCCACCTCTATAATCCTGAAAACCTAAATATTTCTTTTGTGCCACAAAATCAGCATGACCTGGCCTCGGTGTGTATTTAAGTTCATCATAGTCATCTGATGAAACATTCTTGTTCATAAACTCTATCATTATTGGCGTCCCAGTTGTCTTACCTTTGAAAACACCAGACTTTATCAATGGTTCGTCAAGTTCGACCCTTGATGTTGTACCTAGCTTACCTCCTCTTCTTCTCAGTAAATCTTTCTTGAAATCCTCCACTGACAATGCTATGCCAGGAGGACAACCATCAACAACTACTCCAACGGAGGGACCATGTGACTCACCAAAAACACAAACTTTGAAATATCTACCGAAACAATTCATCGATACTGCTCCCACCTTTTAAGGTACATAAATCGCCTATCATCTCATAGAAATCTGGAAATGACTTTCTAACGCATGAAGCGCCTTGTATAACTATACCTTCATCGCTCTGGGTACCAAGAATCGCAGCAGCCATAGCTATACGATGGTCCATGTATGAATTGACCTTAGCAGGTTTGATTTTTCTTTTCCTCTTACCAGTTACAAAAAGCGTGCCAGCTTCGTAGCTTGCTTGAATGCCAACTTTTGAGAAAAGATCAAGCATGGCATTTACCCTATCACTTTCTTTGAATTTTAGTCTTTCAACGTTTGTTATCATACTTTTGCCTTCACAAAAGGCTGCTAAGCACATAACGGCCGGGACTAAATCTGGACAATCCTGAACGTCAACTTTAAAAGGTTTTAGGTTGTCAGCTTCATGAATCATTATTTTGTTTTCACTTTGGCTTATATCTATCTTTACACCTATGTCCATTAGGATATCTAAGATCAACCTGTCAGCCTGTTTACTCCTTGGGTACAAATTTTTTACCGTAAAATTCTTACCACTTAGAATCCCAAGAACTAGTAAAAATGCTGCAGCAGACCAGTCGCCCTCAATTTGATAGTTGCGGTGTTTATATTTCTGATAACCATGTACGAAGAACTTCTGAAATTGAACATCATAATCTATTTGCACACCATGTTTTTCAAGTGTATCCAGCGTCATTGCGATGTATGGCTTACTGGTTGGGTTAACAAGCATTAATTCTGAATCTCCCTCAAGCAGAGGTAAACTCATCAGTAAACCAGACACAACTTGGCTAGTAAGACTTGCATCCACCGTTCCTTTCGCTGGTTTAAGCTTTCCACTTACAATAACTGGCAACCTACCATTAGTAGTTGTTACTGATATACCGAACTGTGAAAGTTGCTCAACCATCTCGAAAGGTCTTTTTAGTAAAGATCCTCTGCCAATTATCTGAATAGAATTAACTGATGATTGATTCAAACCCACCAACGAAACCAACATTCTTGCACACAATCCAGATTCATTGCAATCAATTATCGGACTTATAGGCAAAATTCGACCATTTGTACCAGCAATCGCAATATTTAGCTTGTTAGCACCGCTTGATATTGTTCTAACATTAGCCCCGAGTTTTTCAACTATTGCCATAGATGTATATGAATCATCACAACTAGAAACGTCATTTATCACTGAAGTTCCTGAGCTTAGAAGTGCTGCGAAAACAGCCCTAATTGACATACTCTTTGATGCTGGTGCTATAAATTCTAAGTTCTTCAGGAACGATCTATCATGTTTTTTGACAAACACATATTCAAACATGTCCACTCAACTCCTTTTGAAGGACTGTTACTATATGCTCAAGGCTTTTGCCATCAACAGAATAGATTAAATCTGCTGTGCAAAAATACTTGTTGATCCTTGTAAGGAGCAGACTCTTGAGTTTGTAGAGCATTTCTTCAGAAGAAGAACTTTGCAATAATGGTCTGGTGCTGGATTGTCTTAATCTTTGCGCGCATACCTCAGGTTTACTCCAAAGCCAAATCACATGGCCTTCTTGAAGCAATTTTCTGTTCAATTCCGAGAGAATGATTCCCCCACCTGTTGAGACGACTAAACCTTCACAGTTGGAGATTTCAGTCAGTATTTCACTTTCCATGTTCCTAAAATAAGCCTCAGAAAAACGATCAAAGATTTCTTTTATTGACATCCTTGATCTTTCCTCTATGAGTTCGTCGCTATCCAGAAAGTCCATCTTTAAAGCCTCTGCCAGAAGCTTTCCAACAGTAGATTTTCCACTTCCAGGAAGTCCAATTAGATAAATTAGCCTCCTCTTTGTTGAAAAATTTTTATGAATCACATGCATGTATCCTTCAAGATTTCCTTCGAAACCCGTGAAAAGTCTAAACGAAGCCAGTGCTTGTCTTATCAGCCATTCTTCACCGGATATGTATGTCCCACTTTCAGGCATAATTGGAAATCTTTCCTTATAGTTTGCGTCTATAAAAACTTGTTTTTCACCAAGTCGAAAATTCTTGTTAGCAAATTGTTGTGGAATGCTAGACAAACAATTGAAGACTATATCGAACATATTAAAAGTAGTCATACAACAATCCAACGGGAAAATCTTTATACCCATTTGCGGGAAATCTCTCGCAAGGTTATCTGCTTTTAATAAAGTTCTGTTGAAAACAAAAATTTCTATCTTCATAAGCTTCGAAAATTTGCTTAAAGCACTTAAGACACCACGTGCAGCACCACCAGCACCTAAGATAGCTACTTTGAGGCTGCTCTTGTTAACTAAATTCATTGACTTATCGAGCAAATCATGCAGTGCCAAAATGTCCGTGTTATAGGCCTTTATTTTCTCTCCTGATAACAAGACCGTATTAATAGCTTTACTTATTTCAGCTTCACCGGAGAATTCTACTTTTGATCCATAACTCAATTTTTTTAGGAATTGATATGCTTCTTCTTTGAACGGTGCAGTAATGTTCATACCTTTTAAACCACTGTACATTGCAAATTCAAAAGCCTCCATAAAATCTTCACAAAAAAATCTTGAATAAGAACCACAAATTTGGCTGTGCTCGAAGAAGTTTTTGAACAGTTGAGGGCTTTTGCTGTGGTATATTGGATTGCCAACAACTATAAGTTGAACTATACGCTATCCCCCCAATCTTCTGTAGAATCGGTAAAACTCAACCGCTTGTTCGTAATCCACCTGACCAGGTGCAGTCGCTTGAAATGCAGCAACATATGTGAATGGGCTGCCCAATAACGGAGCTGTCAACCTTACTAGCATTCCTAATTTCCCCATACCAATTGCTATTATTTTTGGACCAGCAAGATCTAGTAGAATTTTGCAATCCTCGACATTTCTGACATTGCAAGCAATCTTGAAGTAATCTGCGCCGAGGGAAAAAGCCTTTTCTGCATAGCTTTCCAGTGTCGCTTTTTCATCTGTTCTTTCAAAGTTGTGATAAGAGATTATCAGCTGCGAACCATTACTCCTACACAGTTTTCTGAACTTTCTAATAATTTGCTCGGGCAATTCTATTTCTATATCCAAAAAGTCTGTAGCGGATTGTACAGATTTTTCCAGAATATATAGTCTCTCATCTTCTGTGAATTTTCCAGGTCTGCAAGTAGCTATCGTTTTAAAAGTTTTCTTAGAGAAAAATTGCTCAATAATTTTCACAATCTGTTCGAAGGATAAATTTTCAAAATCTATCAAATCGATTCTCAGCTCGATAAATTCAAAGTATCGATTCATTTGTAGCAGTTGTTTGTAACTGATATTACCTATGCTCGCACACAGTTTCCGCTCAAAGCTTTCAAAGCACACAACAAAGCCTCCTGAAATTGCTTTTTGTTCACCCTCACTACCTCAGATTTGCCAAATTCATTAATCTTTACGATATCTATATCGTCAGCGTGACTTTTTTTATCGTGTGAGATTACCTTTAGAAGCTGGTTTATTTCTTCTTCAGATAAGCAAATGTTGGTAGGTAAATGCAATCTTTCGAGTAGGTTTCGCAATCTCTCAGTCAAAGTTTGTGAGGTACCAAAAAGATTTGCATTGATCATAAGCTCAGTAATCATCCCAATGCTTACTGCAAAGCCATGTTTCAACGATTTTAAAAGCTCTATTCCATGACCAACAGTATGACCAAAATTTAATAGCTTACGTATTCCCAAGTCCTGTTGATCCAATCTAACAATTGTCACTTTAACATCGATTACTTCTTTTAAAAGATCTAAAGAAAGGCTTTTTGAGTTAACAACGGGTGATCTTTCCAAAGTCTCAATTATCTTTGAATGTCCAATAACTCCATGTTTCACGATTTCTGCTATCCCGTTTCTCAACTCATCAATGGGTAACGTTTCCAATAAATCTAAGCAAAGTAATACATTCCTCGGTTGCACTATTGTGCCAACCACATTTTTGTAAAATCCGATGTTTATACCATTTTTTCCACCAATTGCTGCGTCAACCATAGCGAGCAGCGTAGTCGGAATGAATGCAAAATTCAAACCACGAAAATAAGTGGAGCCAACAAAGCCTGTAATATCGCAAATGACTCCACCACCGATACCGATAAGGGTGCAGCTCCTATCCACATTATTTTCTAAAAGAGTTTGATATATAACTTCAATCTTCGAAAAATCTTTACTTTTTTCTCCAGGCTCAACAACAATCAAACACAAAGGTTGCAAACTTTCAAATAACTTCTTTTGTGTTTCATAAACATTTTGATCAGTTATCACACATGATTTACTGAACGATTTTCGAGCATAGTCAATCAGATCTTCCAAAGCGTTGAAAAAGATTATCTTCGATTCGAAAAGTTCAATGATATGCACCATATCTAGTTCACCCTTTTTCATTTTCAGCAACCACTGGTTCCAAAGCTTTGAAATCAATACTTTGTCTGATTTTCAGCACATTCTTAACAAGAATCTCAAACTCTTCGGGAGTTATGGCCTGTTCTTTATCCGAAAGGGCATTTTTTGGATCAACATGCACTTCAACTATTATTCCATCTGCCCCAACTGCCGCTGCTGCTTGTGCCAACGGGATTACCAATGAACTCTTGCCACAGGCATGCGAAGGATCAACGATCACAGGAAGATGCGTTAGTTCTTTTAAGGCAGGTATGGCACTAATGTCAAGTGTATTCCTGGTGTAATTTTCAAAGGTTCTGATACCTCTCTCACACAGCACAACATTTTTGTTGCCTTCAGCCAGGATGTATTCTGCACTGTTCAAAAGATCCATCAAGGTGGACGTCATTCCTCTTTTCAAAAGTACGGGTTTACCAGCTTTCCCAACTTCCTTTAACAGCGAAAAATTTTGCATATTTCTTGCTCCTACTTGAATCATGTCAACATACTCGGCAATCCAGTACACATCCCTTGGATCCAGTACTTCTGTAATAACAGGAAGATTAGTTATTTCAGAAGCCTTCTTGAGTATCTTCAAACCCTTTAATCCGAGACCCTGAAAAGAATACGGTGATGTTCTGGGCTTAAAAACGCCCCCCCTGAGCATATGCGCGCCAGCTTTTTTAACTGCAAGAGCCGTTTGAATTGTTTGTTCCTCGCTTTCAACAGCGCAGGGGCCAGCAATGATTATAAAATCTTCACCAAATTTCAGATCTTTGACTTCGACTATCGTTTTGATCCTTGTGGCATCTTTTGTCACCAACTTAAGGTTCTTATCCAACACACACAACACCTCCTAAAAAAAAAGACCGTGAGTCCTTTTCACACTCACGGTCTTTTTGCCTTCTGCCTGCGCCTTAGTTTAACACAAAAACGCAGGAGACCGTGAGTGTCTCCCATTGTAATAATAAAAGTAACAAACTGAGAAAGCATCAATATTGAATTTGACAATATTTTTCGTGTAAGGATACAAAGTGCTACTCTCTATTATCAAGGTATTCCCTCCGTGATCTAATTTTAAAATATTATAGTTGTCATGTTCAGATTTGTCAACAGCCATTCATGGCTGGTCATGAAATTGGCGAAAGAAAGCATTTTAGAAACCATGATCATCAAATGTGCAATTGCAATCAAGATGATTACCCTTGTGGTTTTAAGAAGTGTTAACTCACTTCAATACCTCTTGAAAATTCCGACTCTTTGGAAGAGTTTGAAAATCTGTTAATAAACTTGACCAAGATATCGTGGTTTGTCACCTAGATTTCTTAAAATATTAATTGAGCGCATTCCTGGGCTCCACTAGGAAAATCAACCAAGAAACAGGTTTTAATGAAAATTTAATAACGTATGACTAAATTATCGCAATGGGGGTGAACTGGTATGAAAAAGATAATTCTTTTTTTAGCATTGACTATAGCTGTTGTAGCTTGTGCACAGTTGATAAAGTTGCCGCCATTGAGTCATGTTGTAGCAGGTAATTTCACAGTCCATTCGATTGAGATCCTGACCAACCCAGAAACTTTCTACGAAGGTGATATGTTATCCATAGGAATCAGAATTAATTTTATGAGAACTATCGCTGGATCAAACGTTTATTCCTTTGATTTGAAAGAAACAGAAACAAAACTCATGAGTTTAAGACTCATTGGCCTAAAAATTGGTGAAACTCATGTCAATCTTCTTTCCTATTTCGGTCCAACCTCTGAATTTCCAAGCGATTATCAATACGGTGGTTTCCAAATCGTGGGCTTTCGTATCACAAAAGCTGATTTGGACGCAGGCTATAAGGATATCTGGGGTTGGTCAACAAGTTATCCATTGACATGTCAGGAATTTACAATTCATGTTGATTTGGATATGGAACCTGTCTATGGTCAACCTATGGCAGGGTATCATATTGGAACTAGAAAAACCTGGGTTTGTGAGAAACCATTCACATCAGTTCATACAAAAGGAAAATTTGTGGAGAAAGATGCTAAGGCACAGCAAAGTTTTTACCGATTTGTGAGTATATCTGACGTACTTGTTGAACCGGAACCTTTCCAACGCGGTCAACCACTTAAGATGAAAGTTTTGGTCAATTCTGAAGAAGTGTCTGGGGAATACGCTGACATGTATATGACTTATAAAATCGAACTTGTATACGAGAGTGGTAAAAGAAGATCTGTGGATCACGCCTATGGACATTTTAGCCCAGATGCAGCTATTAGAATCATTTCTAGACCAAAATCCGTCGGTGTACCGTTTCTGCTGTTGGACCGATCCGGGACAATAGTTTACACTTTGCCAGAGGAGATAACAATTCCTATGTTTGACTTGCCTGGAGAAAATGCTATTGCAGTTGAGGTTACTTTTTGTGTATACGCAATCTTAGATGTTGATAGGTGTACTCCTTATATTTTTACAAAGCGTTGGGTTGCAAGAAAAATTTTTGTACCTGAACAATGAAAATCAAGCAAATCTTTATAACCAGCTCTAAAGCGAACGATGAAGATTTGCTATTTAGTGATTTTCCGAAACCACAAGTTTTAGTCTAGTTTGTAAAGTTATAGTTTTTCATGTAGACACTATCTTTTTAACTTTTTCCAAAACCTCCTTCGGATTTCTTCCGAAAATTCTTATCATTGCCTCTTTTCCATACCAACCATCGTCCCATATCAAATCTGGGATCTTTCCAAGCTTTTCAAAAGCTAGCTTTATCATTAGTTCCATGGAACCTTGATCTTTTCTTGCAAGCTCATCGCTTTCAAGCGAACGATCGTACTTGAAAACTAAGAACCCATTCTTCATAGCATTTTCGATATATTTTTTGTCATATTTTATATTTGTTGCACACCTTATGTGTGGAAAAAAACTTTTGGCTGTTAAAACCATTCGAGCAGTGTGAGATTTGTCTTTGAAAGAGGCACCAGAAACAGTAGTTGCTCTCCCACAGCACATTCTAATTCGTCCAGGGAATTTTGCAACTTGTTCCTCAGTTTCGGACCAGTTAAGAGCAAAAGAAATGTTTTGACCAACTTCTGGCACAGTCAGAGGCCCTAACTTCAAAAACTCTTCTAACACTTCTTCAAGCTGATTTAGAGAGTCGTACTTTTCCCATTCTCTTAGAAGCTTTTCTGTTGCAACGTAGTCTTTTCCTACTGATCTTTCTAGAATTTTTTTAACTAGTTTTGCAGCTGCGATTATAGCTTCTTTTGGTTCGTAACCTAGATCTAAAAAACCGGCAAAGGCCGATGAAAAGCAACAGCCAGTTCCGTGAAATTTTCCTTCAATCTTTTCTTCCAAAAAAATCTCGCCATTATATTCAATGATAATCTCATTCTTCTTTCTATGCCCACCCGTAACGATTATTTTTGCTCTCAATGATTCAATCAATTCAGTATCAGTATCACGCAGTAGGTCATACTCTTCTGAGTTCATCAGAATATAATCTGAGAACCTAAGATAGGGTAAGATGTCCTTTGGCTTAAAAAATTTATATCCTGAGCTTGATTTTAAAACGATATTCCAAACTATCGGAATGGTTGGAAATTTGTTTCTAAGTACTTCAACAAAGTTCGGTGGGCAAAGGCCTACTTTCACAACACTAGGTGTGGGCAAAACTTCTATTTCTGATAGAACAATCTCAACTGGTCTTGGCTGCACAGAAAATACCCTGTTAGAATTTTGCTTGGTTTCCATAGATATAACCGCAGATGTTTCCAAACCAAGTGCTGAAAGAGTTTTCACATCTTGCAAAATTCCAGCACCACCAGATGGATCGAAACCCGACACAACTAGTACCACTTTCCGCACCTCCTTACAAACTTCCGATATACTCCAATAGTTTTTCGAAGTCTTCAAGGCATTCAGGAGAAGGCTCAAGGACAAAATCTGCTTTCATTTCTCTTATGAGCTCAAGTAATTGTAGGAATTTTCTTTCTTCTTCCCATGCTTTGTGATGACATTTTACATAGTTAATCTTGTCGGCGTAATAAATATGAAATTCGGCTATGTATGGCTCAAGCTCTTCCACAAATTTGATATGGTCAAAGCCATAAATTTCGCTATCAATCAAAAGATGCCCTATATCTAAGCACATTTTCAGTTTTGTTTTTTCAAGGAAATCTTTAAAGTCGTTTGCTGAATGAAAATAGTTGTTGCCATAAACATTTTCGATTCGAACTTGAAAATTTTCTTGACTAAAGCTGGAAAATTCGCTAACAACTTGGTCATAAATGGAAAGCCAGTTTTCTTTCTGCTCGGCATTTGGAAAATGTATCACAACGTAATCTGCATTGATTCGTTTTGCTAAATTTACGCATTCGAGATTCTTCTCGAAAGTATCACGCCGAAGATATGGATCAAGACTTGTCGGTTGTGGATGAATTTGTGCATATCTGTACACAAAAGGAGCATGAACACCAAAAGAAGCACGTTTTTTGGTTAGAAAATCCAGTATTTTTTCGATATCTTCAAATTTGAAAAATGTTAACTCGTAGTGGTCGAAATCTGGAAGTTGATCGATTTTAGAAATATTAGCCCTTATTATGCTGGTAGATAATCCTTTTCTGATCATCAAAAAACTCCTTTGTAATTCTTATAGCACAGAATGGTCCACACATTGAGCAGCCTTCTTCGTCATATTTTCTTTTTTCCCACTTTTTCCGTGCGACATTACCCGCAATAGCGTGTTTAAACATTTCCTCCCAATCCAAATTTGCACGTGCACGTGCCATTTTTTCTTCTAGTAACAAGGCTTTTTCATTCCCTTTTGCCACATCTGCAATCACGGCGGCTATCTTTGAAGCTATAATACCCTCCGCAACATCTTCAACGTCTGGTAGAGAAAGATGCTCAGATGGCGTCACGTAACAGAGAAAATCCGCACCATAGTAAGCTGCAAGTGCACCACCAACAGCAGAAACCAAATGATCATATCCTGCACCTCGATCTGTTGGCAATGGGCCAAGCAAGAAGATAGGTCTTCCACCTGTAGCTTTTTTCATCAATTTTACGTTCATCTCGATTTCATTCAGAGGAACATGACCAGGTCCTTCAATCATTACTTGAACAGCCGCTTCATTTGCTCTTATAGCAAGTTCCCCAAGAACGAATAGCTCAGAGAACTGTTCCGAATCGGAGGCATCAAGAACTGCTCCTGGCCTTAAGCCATCTCCAAGGCTCAAGGTTACATCGTAATCTGCAGCTATTTGTAGTATCTCATCAAAATGCTCGTAAAGTGGGTTTTCCTTGTTGTTTGCAATCATCCATCCCGCAATTATTGATCCTCCACGACTGACAATTTTCATCAATCTTTTACTGGTTTTGACACGTTCTAAAACTTCTTTCGTGATGCCTACATGAATTGTCATGAAATCTATCCCAGCTTCCGCATGCTTTTTTATCAAATCGATGAAATCCTTTTCCGAAAAGTCAATCACTCTTTTTCCAAGTTTGAAACTCGAAACTGCGGAATCGTAAATTGGTACGCTTCCAACTGGTATCGGAGAATTTTCAATAATCAGATCACGACATTTGTCTACATCTCCACCTGTTGAAAGCACCATTATCGTATCCGCACCATAATGCAAAGCCACTTTAAGTTTTTCTAGTTCTTCATCTATATTTGCATGTGAAACTGAGGTGCCGATGTTTGCATTAACTTTCACAGAAAAACCTTCGCCGATTATAACTGGGACTTTGAGATTTTTGTGATTTTTGTTTCTAGGTATGACCGCTTTACCTTGGGCTATTGTTTTCAAGACGGTATCTAAGCTTTTCATTTCCTGTTCGGCAACGTATATCATCTCCGATGTTGGTTGATTCATCCTTGCAGCTTCTAGTTGTGTCATATGCTTACTACCTCCTTTCTCAGCTGTGTTATGACGAGTTCTGCAGCTTTTAAACCAGAACGAATCATTCCTCCAAAAATTGGTCCCATTCTAGGTCCTCCCCCAACACTTACAGCAGCCATACCAATTACGATCAATCCTGGATAAATTTCACATGTATTTTCTACGACAAATTTTTCACCTTCTTCAGCATCCATTGGAAATTCATAACCTGCAATTTTGCTATACTCATTGCCTTTTTCGGAGTCTTTGAGGGTGGCTAAGATTCCACGTTTAGTGAGTAATCTTACTAAATCTGCAGGGTGTCCAGTTCCGTCTACCACGAACTTTGCACCGATAGTTATCGGGTCAACATGCAATTTTTCCCTGATGGTAGGTGCCCAGTTTATCACAACTCCGCGGACTCTGCCATCTTTCATAGCAAGATCCTCAACAAAGATATTGTTGAATATTTTTGCACCGTTCTTCGTTGCGGTGTATATCAGACCGGATGCAAAATGTACAGCATCGACGACGATAAACTCACCAATCCCTTTATGATTTATCTTTACTTGGTTGAGAAAATCAGCCAAGTCCTGTTCAAGTATTACTTCGTTGAACATCATTCCTCCACCCCATATTCCACCTCCAGGTGCGTTCTTTGCCTCGAAAATTGCAACTTTCAAACCTTGTTTTGACAACTCTGAAGCCATTGCAAGACCACTAGGACCAGCGCCGGCAATTGCGACGTCCAAATCTAAACACTGTTCTAGTTTTTCGTAAAAACTTTCCAAAATCAACCTTGAAATGATCACATCCTTCATCTTTCCAACCTCCTCCAAGAAAAAAATCCCTCCTACGGAGGGATTAAGTTTTCTTATTTCCTCTTCCCAAATCCCTCCGCCGGTATTACCCGGATCAGGTTCAAAGGGTCGAGAGTTGAACTCTCCTCTCAGCGGATAACATCCGCTCCCCTTTGGGAAGAGACAAAATATTAATTTTTAATTTTTTCTGCTTTGATTATACTATATCCGCCGAAAAATCTGTGAACTTATAAGTGGTCAGACTGATACAATTGATAAGTGATAAACAATTAGGATTTTTCAAAAGTGGGGGGTACAAGAATGTCAAATGTGAAAATAGTTTTTCTCGGTGCTGGAAGTGTTCGTTACACTTTAGAACTATTTTTGGACATTTGCAAAACAAAGGAGTTAGCTGGTAGTACAGTTTGTCTAATGGACATTGATCAAGAACGGTTGGACGCCATTTACAATCTTGTTCAAAGAGCAATGCAAGAAATTAGCGCAAATCTTTATATTTGTCGTACCGTCAATTTAGAGAAAGCACTTGAAGGAGCTGATTTTATCATAAACACAGTTCTTGCCAGAGCATGGAGACATGAAGATGGTTACGTGCAATATGAGATTGTAAGAGATATCGGTGAAAAGCATGGCTACTACCGTGGAATTGACAGTCAAGAATTTAACATGGTTTCTGATTATTACACAATCACGAATTTCA
>JBEPZZ010000049.1:0-12915 GCA_041640575.1 Pseudothermotoga sp.
TGAAGCAATGAGAAAAGGTCTTACGAAGTATACTGATTCTTCCGGCATACCTCAGCTCAGAGAGAAAATAGCTAAATATGTTGAAGAAAGATTTAATGTTAGCTGTCGCGCTGAGCAAGTCATAGTTTCTAATGGAGGTAAACAAGCAATATTTAATGCGATTGCTACAGTCATAGCTGAGAATGATGAGGTCATAATAATTGATCCATGCTGGGTGAGTTATGAGCCTATGGTTTTACTCCTTGGTGGAAAAACCATTCACGTTGAAACAAAGTCCGAAGATAGATTTGTACCTAAAGCAAGTGAAATTGAAAAGAAAATTACACCATCAACAAAAGTGATCATTGTGAATAGTCCCAATAACCCTACTGGTGCTGTGTATGACGCTCGGACATTGAAAGAGATATATGAACTTGCGGTGAAATACGATTTGCTGATAATAAGTGACGAGGTTTATGAATGCTTAGTGTATGATAAGGAACATGTTTCGATGTTTTCAGTTTCCAATGGAGATAGGACCGTTTTGATTGATGCTTTTTCAAAATCTCATTCGATGACTGGATGGAGAATCGGTTATCTTGTTGCTCCACTTGAAATTGCAAAAGCCGCTGCAAAAGTTCAGTCACACTTGACATCAAATATTAATACACCAACTCAGTATGCTGGTCTCAAGACATTCGAGGTTGATACTTCTTATATGAGGAAAAAGTTTAAAGAGAGAAGAGATTTAGTATGCAAGCTGCTCGACGAGGCGAAAATCCCTTACATTAAACCAGAAGGAGCTTTTTACTTTCTTCTTGATGTCCGAAAGTATGAAGCTGATGATGTGAAATTCTGCATGGATCTTTTGAATGAAAAGTACGTTGCACTGGTTCCAGGAAGCGCTTTTCGTGCTCCAGGATTCGTCAGGCTGTCCTTTGCAACAAGTGAGGAATTTTTGATTGAGGGTATTAAGAGAATGGCAAGTTTCATTTCGTCGAAAAAATAGCCTTGGGGTGAAAAATCGGTGATTAAAGACTTTCTTAAAAAATATTGGTATACCTATGTGTTAGGTATTAGCAGCCTAGCAGTGGTCGACCTCCTTCAACTTTACATTCCGAAATTCACAGGTCGAGTGATAGATCATCTTAGATATGATCAGCCCAATTTGAATTTTGTCGGTGTCGTCATTTCGTGGATTGTTGGTATAGCCTTGGGTATGGCTATTTTGAGGTTTTTTTGGAGGTATTTCATTATAGGTGCTTCAAGAAAATTCGATTACCTCGCCAGAAACATGCTTTTCGACAAACTTCTTTCTTTGTCTTTAAGTTATTTCGATGCCAACAGAAGTGGAGATCTCATGGCAAAGTTCACGAATGACTTGCCGGCAGTCAGAATGGCACTTGCTCAAGGTATCGTCATGGCTGTAGACGCTACTTTCATGGCAGTTGCAACACTTTTGTTCATGGGAAGAGTTGTGAGCTGGCGGTTAACTTGGATTGCAGTGATTCCAATGCCTGGTGTTGCTTTAGTCGCCTTGTTTTTTGGAAGACTAATTCATAAAAGATTTATGAGGGCTCAAGAGGAATATTCATCACTCAGCGAAATTACTGAGGAAACCATTTCTGGTGTTAGGATAATCAAGAGCTTTGCAGCAAACGATTTAATGCATCAACTTTTCAATGAAAGATCTGCTGCAAATTACAAAGCTGCCATGTCTCTTGCCAAAGTTTCATCTCTCTTCTTCCCACTGATGACTTTTTTTGCTTCACTCTCGCATCTGCTAGCTTTGCGTTTTGGCGGGGCAATGGTGATTCAAGGTCAAGTTTCACTTGGTGAATTTGTTGCGTTCAATTCTTATTTGAGCATGCTCACCTGGCCGATGATGGCTTTCGGTTGGGTTTTGAATATGATTCAACGAGGAAGGGCATCTTACAAGCGCATAAAAGATGTCATGAAGGAGAAGCCTCAAGTTATAGAACCAAGCAGCCCCATCAAAATAACCCAAATTGACAAAGTGGAATTTCGTTCTTTGACTTACAGATATCCAGGAACCGCTAGGGATGTTTTGAAAAACGTGAGCTTTTCCTTTGAGAGAGGAAATATGGTCGGTGTTGTTGGAACAGTGGGGAGTGGAAAATCGACCATTGTGAAAATTTTGACCAAGTTGTACCCTGTCGAAAGGGGAACTGTTTTTATCAATGGTATTGACATCAATGACATTTCTTCAGAGAATATTAGAAACCTTATAGCTTTTGTTCCTTCCGAGGCCTTTTTGTTTTCCGAAGAAGTACAGAAAAATATCGCTTTTGCTAAGGAAGACATAGACTTTGAAAGAGTTGTGAGTTATGCAAAACTCGCAGCAGTGCACGAGGATATAGAGAAATTTTCGCAAGGTTATAAGACTGTCGTTGGTGAGAGAGGTGTTACACTTTCTGGTGGGCAAAAGCAGCGCGTTACGATAGCGAGAGCCCTTTACACAGAGAAAGACGTTATTATTTTTGATGATTGTCTGTCTGCGGTGGATCCTGAAACAGAGGAACAAATTATTTCTTCACTTAGAGAAAACTACAAGGACAAAACTATGGTCGTGATCACACATAGGTTGAAGGTTCTGAGAGACGCAGATATAATAATTGTTCTGGACGATGGAAAGATTGTGGAAATGGGTAATCACGAAGAACTTGTGGAAAAGGAAGGTTTGTATTACAAGATGTTTAAGAGACAACTTATTGAGGGAGATTTATCCGCAGATGAATAAGATTGTACTTTTATTCATCTTTATTGGTGTTATTGTATTAGGAAATGTTGAATATTACTTTGAAAGCTCAAATCTGATTATCACCGGCTTGGAAAGATATGATCAGGTAGAGATTGTGCTCGATGATTTCACAACTGTTTTACCGGCAAATCTTGTGAAATTACCTTGGACAAAGGGAAAGGTTGAACAAATTAAACTGATACCAATTGTAAAAAATGTTCGAGCTGAACCAATTGTTTTAAAAATAGATGGAACACGAGATAGCGCGCCAATTTTTCGAATAAAGATTCCAACTTATTTGCCGGCTGGTAAGATACAAATCGAATATGTGTTGCTGGATGATTGGGATAAAGAGGAGAATATAACAAAAAGGTCTTTTATAGACGGAAAGGCTGTAGATGTTTTTCGCAATGGTTATGTGGAAATTGATACGTTTTTTCTTCATTCCGGTGAGCACCGGCTCCGAGTTGTTATACGTGACCGTGCAGGAAATTTGACTGATCAAACGTATAAATTCACCGTTGTACCACATATACCTTCGCCACCTCCGGTCAAGTCTGGGAAAATCTCTTCGCAGAGGGATCACAGGATCTATTCGGTTCAGAACAGTGAACCCGTTATAGCATCGGCAAAAGGAGATGTTATTCTTAAGGAAAGTTTTTGTTTTGTAACAAGTATTGATGGGGCAGGTAATGAAAGTATTCCGGTACTTCATTACACGACATCGAATTTATCATCTTTTGAATCAGCGAATTTGATTTCCTTAAGCAGCTGTGTACTTGGTGGGAAAGAGCACACTGTCTTCGGAAGAATTATCATTCCCAGCAAAGATACAATTGTGCTCAAATCCGGTACTTCGTTAAAGATACCAGCAGGTTTCAGTCTCACAATAAGGGGTACTTTCATTGCAGAACCCGGATCTAGGATCTATGGTCAGGGTCAGATCATAGCTGCTGATGAAGCTAGGATCGCACTTGTTGGAGCAAAAATTGAGTCAGAAATACTGATCAATGGTTCAAATATGGTTTGGATCTCTGATACAAAAATAGCTTCGAAGTTTACTGTTTCGCGGTCTTTGTTCCTTGCTCTTAATAATGTCAGTTTGCAAGAAGCATCCATTTCAAATGTTCGAAAATGTTGGATCAATGCCTCTACAATTGAAAACATCTCTCTGTCAGGCGTAGCAGACTTTCTAATCGTAGCCAGCAAGGTGACTCAGAGATTGCAGGTTACGGATTTTTCAAACGGTAGAATATACGACTCTAACCTTTATTCAAACGATCTACCCTTGATAGTGTCAAATTTCTCGTCGGTAGAGACAATAGATTGTTGGATCTCTGGGAAGAGGTGCCTTCTAACACAAGATTTCTCAGTTTTTCGAGCACGAAGTACTCAATTCAACGGTGACAATGCGATCTTAGTCTCGGGTTTCTCGGTTTTCGACGGTTTTTCGATCAGTGTAACATCAGCGACTGCACTTACTTTAAGAGATTCACGTGCAAGGTTGTTCAAAGCGGAAATGAATGGTCAGATTCTGAAAGTCGGACGTTCTGAACTGATCAATCTTAAGTGATCTCATGGAAGTATTCTTATGGCAAGACTCTTTGATGAAAGAATCTTTGAGAATCTTTTCATTCCAGATGCTGGAAAGTCTTACGGTGTGACGCATGCAACCACAATCCTTGCTTATCATTCTGCGCCGAACAAAAAGGTGAAGAATATTGTAGAACTTGGATGTGCAACAGGTGCGGTTAGCGCATACCTTGCAAGTACGTATCAGGTTGAAGTATTTGCAATAGAGAAGGACGAATACTTAGCAAACTTGGCGTTGAGAACTGTTGAGAAGAATAACCTTTCTGAAAAAGTGCACGTTTACAATGTTTCGTGTGCTGAGGTTGAGAAAGTTTTACCACGGGAAAGCTTTGACATGGTCGTGGCTAACCCACCTCATTATCTTTCGCATGTTCCAAGTCCAGATGAACTTCGCAGAAAAACGAGGTCTGGTGATTTCTCAACAGTGGAGGAGTTTATTGAGGCAACCTTTTACCTTCTTAGAAACAAAGGTTACTTCGTATACGTACTTTCTCCAACACACTTAATGCTTTGGATTCAAAATTTCTTAGTTCGAAACCTCCAACCGAAGATTTTTATACCGGTTTATGGTGAAGCATCGAGATCAGCCGTGCTGGTGGTTTTAAAAGGTGTAAAGAACGGGGGTTTCGGATTGAAAATTGAACCCCCGTTGATCTTGAAAAAATGACAAGCTCAGAATATCTTCAATTCTCGAATCCTGTTTTCCACTATGTACTTTGTGTCACGAGCTATGACCAATTCCTCGTTTGTTGGAACTATAAGAACTGCAACCTTTGAATCTGGTGTGCTAATTATTCTTTCAACACCTTTTACATTGTTCAAATGTCTATCAATCTTAATTCCAAGAAATCCAAGATACTCGCAGACTTTTTCCCTCACGT
Organism: Pseudothermotoga sp.; assembly: GCA_041640575.1. GTDB lineage: Bacteria > Thermotogota > Thermotogae > Thermotogales > DSM-5069 > Pseudothermotoga. The sequence continues at coordinate 5,215 of JBEPZZ010000049.1, forward strand.
ACGGCGAGTTTTCACCAACGCCGGCCGTAAAGGCAATTGCATCCACACCATTCATTGCTGCTGCGTATGCTCCTATGTATTTCGCTATTTTGTACACGTATATGTCCAAGGCTAGTTGTGCAATTTCATTACCCTGCGTTGCTGCGTTTTCTATATCCCGCATATCTGAACTGAGATTTTTCGTAAGCCCGAGCATTCCACTTTTCTTGTTAAGTATGTCATAAACCTTATCAACAGATAAACCTAGATTCTGCTGCAAATATATAACTATTGCTGGATCAATATCACCACACCGTGTTCCCATCACGAGCCCTTCTAGCGGAGTAAATCCCATAGATGTATCAATTGATTTTCCATGCCGAACCGCAGCTATGGATGCTCCATTACCAAGATGACATGTTATGACTTTGAAATCATAGTAATCTCTTCCTAATATCTCCGCCGCTCGTTTTGAGACGTATCTGTGACTTGTTCCATGAAAACCATATCTTCTTATTCGGTATTTCTCGTAAAACTCGTAGGGAATACCATAAAGAAAGGCTTTTTTTGGCATGGATTGATGAAAGGCTGTATCAAAAACCGCTACGCTTGGAGCATTTGGCAACAGTTTCTGAATAGCTTTTATTCCCATTATGTTCGGTGGATTATGAAGAGGCGCGAGGTGTGAATTTTCTTCGAGAGCTTTCATAACTTCCTCGTCGATTAGAACAGAACTTGCAAAGGATTCGGCACCATGAACAACTCTATGACCTATGGCTGCTATTTCTGAAGTATCCTTAATGACCCCTATCTCAGGATCCATAAGAACTTCAAGGATGAGTTTGATCGCTTCTTCATGATCTTTCATTGGTTTTTCTATCACGTGTTTATCGCTATTTACCGTGTGAACCAGCCTACTGCCATCGATGCCAACTCGTTCAGCTATACCCTTACATAGAACCTTTTCGCCTTCCATTTCAATGAACTGATACTTCACTGAGGAACTACCACAATTTAACACTAGAATTTTCACACATATTCCCTCCTCAACACTTATAATAGCGTCCATCAAATATCTCTGTCGGCTTGATCAAGAATTCATGCTTGAAAACTTTTACCAAGACTCACAAAAAGTTGAGCATGTTTTTCATGAATATCGTATCAGTTTACATCAATCGTCACAGAGGTTTTTGAAAAATCCATCGTAATCCACATTCACTTTGTTTTGATAAACCTTAAAGCCTAAATTTTCTAACTGTTCAACAGGTTGAACTTTCCCATCTTGACCATTTAGTGTAAGATTTTCATGATACTTCGAAAGCTTCTTCTTACATATTGATAAACCTGTTTGCTATGATTAAACTTCCAGTGCTTCAACTACAATTCTAACACGCGATGAAACTTCAATTATCCTTTTTAACACATCGAAAGTTACTGTTTTGCTACTTTTTATAAGCATGGAAAATTCACATGAACACATTCAAAGCAAAAATGGATTATACTTCAGTGGTCCTATTTCCTCGATCCTCAACTTTTAGAATAACTAAGCATAAAGATTTCAGTTTGGACCATTATTCTTTAGTATCTCCTTTATCTTTTCAGATACATTTGCTGCTTTACCTGGCAAGCACATATCCGGCGTAACCTTTCCAGAAACTACAGCTTTTGCAAAACCTTCGCATCCTGGATAACCACAAGCTCCGCAGTTCGCACCAGGAAGAGCTTGCATAACAAGTTCCACTCTTGGGTCTTCTTTAACCTCGAATTTTTTAGCTGAATATGCAAGAAAAGTTCCAAAGGCAAATCCGAGGATTCCAAGTAGGACGGTTGAATATACAACAAGCATGATTTATCACACTCCTCAAAGCTTTATCAAACCTTGGAAACCCATAAAAGCCATGGAAATTATGGCAGCCAATATCAGTGCAATAGGTAATCCTTCAAATGGTTTTGGTAAGTCGTAAAGCTCAAGTCTTTCCCTAATTCCAGCAAATATCACAAGAGCAATGAGAAATCCTAGTCCAGCACCAAGTGCGTGAAAAATAGATTCAAGAAATGTGTAATTTGCTTGTGAATTGAGAATAGCCACCCCAAGGATTATACAATTCGTTGTTATCAGTGGTAGATAAATTCCAAGAGCTTCATACAATCCTGGACTATTCTTCTTCAGGAAGAATTCAACAAATTGGACAAAAGTTGCTATCACAAGTATGAACGTCACAGTTCTCAAAAAGTCCAAATTTAAAGCAACAAGAAGCTTGTTAACAGCCCAGGTTATTGCTGATGACATAACAAGTACGAATGTTGCAGCAAATCCCATCCCAACAGCAGTATCCATTTTCTTTGAAACACCAAGAAATGGACAAATTCCTAGAAATCTTATAAACACGTAGTTGTTGATCAGAATCGCTGAGAAGAGGATCAAAAATACCCTCATTTCTTCTCACTTCCTTTTTTGCGATTCAAAGAAATCGAAGCGAAAAGTGCCGCGAGCAAACCAAGTGTCATGTAACCACCAGGCGGAAGAATCATTGCAAACATGTTGAAAGACTTTCCCCAAATCTGTACTCCAAATATCGTTCCAGAACCCAAAAGCTCTCTAATGCTTCCAAGCAAAACCAGCGATCCAGTGAACCCTAAACCGTTTCCAAGCCCGTCTAATGCAGAGTACCAGATGTTATTTCTCGATGCGAACGCTTCCGCTCGCCCCATGATTATGCAGTTCACAACAATCAAGGGTATGAACAATCCCAAAGTTTTCCAAAGTTCATAGGTAAAAGCATGCATAATAAGGTCGATTATAGTAACGAAAGTTGCTATTACAACTATGAATATTGGTATCCTTAGGTTCTTCGGGACAGATTTTCTTATGGCTGAAATCACAATATTCGACATCGTTAAAACACTAGTTGCTGCAAGTCCCATACCTAAGCCATTTATCGCACTGGTTGTGACAGCTAAGGTTGGGCACATGCCAAGTACCTGCGCATAGGTTGGATTTTCCTTGAAAAACCCTTTTGTGAACTCCTTAACGGCACTCATTTTTTCACCTCCGAGTGCAGGTACTCAATCATAGTACTTAGAGCATCTGCGACAGCTCTAGCCGTTATCGTAGCACCCGTCATAACATCACTCACCTTTGCGATCCCTTTACTTTTTGCTTCTTCAGGCGAAAGGTTTGTTGCACCGGCATCCTTGTCGACTAGAATCCCGTTTTTTATAGCCTCGGCCGGCATAGGATAGAACCTTTCTTGGACTTCTTTCTCACCTATTCTTGCTCCTAATCCTGGGGTTTCATTGGCGTAATTGGTAACCCGCATCGAAAAGAGTTCAAAGCCTTCGGGCTTTTCAACAAAACTTGCAACAATCTTCACGTAGCCCCCATAACCAATTCCGGCACCAGTCAGAACATATACGTTACCTGACGGGGAACTAAATTTATACACTGGTGCATAAACTTGTCCAAATGGGGTCGAAAATACGATACCATCTCCCTCAGCTTTGGACAACGCAGATCTTATTTCGGATGTTGAAACAATGTAACTTCCTTTTTCATCCCTCAAAACCTGCTCGATTGCTCCGAGTTTTTCAGAAAGTTCAGTCTGTAAAATCCTTTCTCTTGTTGCAACATAAACAAGCCCAAGAGCCAACCCAGCGATCACGCAATACAAGAGTAAAATTAGTCCCATTCTGACATACTCTTTCATAGTTTGACCTCCCCAAAGATCTTTGGCTTAAAGGCTCTATCGATTAGCGGTGTCAATGCATTCATCAATAGGATGGCAAGTGAAACCCCTTCCGGATAACCTGCAAAAAACCTGATTATCATAGTTACAACTCCACAACCCAAACCGAATATCACTTGTCCTCTCACAGTCATGGGTGTTGTGACCATGTCAGTAGCCATAAAAAGAGCCCCAAGCATGAGCCCGCCAGCAAGTATGTGGTATAAGGGTGTCCCAAATCTTCCAGGGTTGATAAAGTATGTGATTGCCGAGAAAAGGAATACGGTTCCAACATAAGTGATGGGAATCATTATTTTAATTCGTTTTCTGAAAAGCAAATACGCAAATCCAATTAAAAGCATTAAAGCACTTGTTTCTCCTATGCACCCGCCAATATTTCCTAAAAAAAGGTCAAAATAGGAAAATCTGTTAATTGCTTCTGCAAAACCTTGTTGTTTCAACATACCAAGAGCAGTTGCACTAGTAATAGCATCCGGTGCGAAAGTTTTGAAAGAGGAGACGGGATTGATCCATTTTGTCATCAGAGTCGGAAATGAAATCAGCAGAAAGACCCTACCAACAAGAGCTGGGTTGAAGATGTTCTGACCTACACCACCAAAAGCCTGTTTCGCTATACCTATTGCAACTATGATACCTATCAACAAGAGCCACCAAGGCGCTGTTGGAGGAAGGTTCATAGCAAGCAATAAACCTGTGACAGCTGCGCTCAAGTCTGGTGAGAATTCTTTTTGTTTTCTCACAATCTTAGCTATGAACCACTCAAACAATTCACCAAATAAAGCACCAACGATACACAAAACTAACGCGTACCAACCAAAAAAGAGTGCGCCAGCTGCAACAGCCGGTGCGAGTGCAATTAGAACATCAAGCATAATCTTTTTGACAGAGTCTTCGGTTCTAAGATGAGGAGCATCTTTGACGATCAGATTCATTTTTTACCACCTCTTGTTGCTTGGTAAACCTTCTTGGCAAGTTTGATGGCTCTAACATGCTCTATTTTCGATGGGCATACATAAGCACAAGCTCCACACTCTATACAGCTCATGAGGCCCTCCGAAGCTGCCGTATCGTACTTTCTTTTTGTTGAGAGATAATAAAGCAAATAAGGTTGCAAACCCATTGGGCACGCTCGGACACAATTGCTGCAACGTATACAGGTTTTTTGAACAAGAGTCTTTTCCTTAGTGAGAACTGTGATACCACTTGTACCCTTCATTATAGGTATATCAAGCCTACTTATGGCAATTCCAGTCATTGGTCCACCAAGGATCACTCTTTCGGCTTCCTCTTTCAATCCGCCCGCAAAGTTCAACAAATATTCAACGGTTGTTCCTATACGGGCATAAACGTTCATTGGTTTTACCACACCTTCACCACTTATAGTTAGAGCACGTTTCACAAGTGGTTTTCTATCTATTACAGCTTCCTTTATTGCAATAACAGTTTGAACATTTTGAACAATGACTCCAACATCCAAAGGTAATCCACCAGTTGGCACCTTTCTACCAGTCAGGGCATAAATGAGCTGCTTTTCAGCACCCTGGGGATACTTAGTTTTAAGAAGTTTAACCTCTACGTTAGATTTTTCAAATTTTTTCAGGTGCTCATACGCGTCTATTTTATTAGATTCAATCCCTATATAGACTTTTTCCACGCCAAGTGTATTCGACACAATTTCAATTCCGATCATCAAATCCTCAACCCGTTCTAAAAGTAACCTGTAGTCCACCGTTAAATAAGGTTCGCATTCCGCACCGTTGATAATGAGGATATCTATTTTTTTCCCCTGGGGTGGGCTTAGTTTCACATGGGTTGGGAACATTGCGCCACCAAGTCCGACTATGCCAGCTTTTTTAACAATTTCAATCAATTGTTCTTTGCTCATATTTTTCCAATCTGTATCATGATCAAGAAGGCACCAATCATCCTCCGATGTTTTTTCAATAACTACTGTATCAATTGGTCTTCCTTGAATTGGATGATAAATTTTATCGATTTTTCTTACCACACCCGTTACCGGGGAATGAACATAAGCAGAAATGAATCCACCTGGTTCACCGATAATTTGTCCAGTTTTAACTAAGTCACCTTCTTTCACCAAGCATTTTGCTGGAGCTCCTGCATGATTTGAAAGAAACACATACAAAATTTGTGGAGATGGTGCTTCAACAAGAGAAGCTTTGCTAGCCAGTTCTTTCATTTCAGGAGGGTGAGTTCCTCCTTTAAAGGTTAACAGCTTCACGATTTCACCTCCTGCCCTGAGGGGTTCTCGTTCAAAAGTGTATTTGTGTGAACGTTGTAAAGCCGGCCTCCAGGTCTTTCATTATAATAAGGCCTGGTACAATCCGGGCAACCGCTTGTGAGAAAAGCCTTTTGGTGATCTTCGGGCAAATCTTTAAAACCCTTTATCCAGTCTCCATCTATTATGATTGAATCTGCTTGATTGTGTAAGATAAGCCATCTTGCCATTTGAATTTTTCGATATCTCTCCAAGGAGGGAGAAACATGATTTTCAAGTTGTGTACCTTTTATTGGTGTAAAAGCAAAAAGTCCAACCATAACTCTTAATTCGTGCATTCTTTTGATTGTCTCAACAAGCTCACGATCTGTCTCGCCTAGTCCGACGATCAGATGAGTAGAAATACGGCCTGGGAAAAGGTTTGATGCTTCCTCAATTAGTTTCAGTAAACCTTTTAAATCTCCACCACGTATTTTTCTGAATAATCTTTCATTTGGAACATCTATCGCTATGCCAATTCTATCTGTACCATTATCAAAATAGCTTGTTATTTCATGAAGGTTTTGTGCACGAACTGAAACTGATATTGGGATGTTCAACTGTTTCAGCATTCCCAGCAAATTCAATAAGTCTTGCTGGTAATTTTGATAAGAAACTACTTGGAGGCAGATTCTAGAAAGGTCACTTTGACTAATCGCTTTTAAAATTTCTTCCAGTTTCGTATCGATCCAGAGAATTCGACTGAGAAATTCTTGTCTTGAGAGTGATCTATGTGCGTGTGTACAATACAAGCAATTATATTGACATTTGCCATCAAGTAGCAAATATCCTGTTTTCAAACCTTCAGGTGTGGTACCCTTTCTGATTCCCAGCTTGTACAGTGTTCCTACCGAGACTCTGATGGTCAAATTGGCTATTACCTCCCAGTTCTAAGCACAAAAACCTCCCCATTTTTCGAGAAAACTAAACAATTTTCATCTTCAATTATCTCAAATCCGTTCATATTTTTGCAAATCGTGTGCTCCACGAATTGTCTAACAAGTATGTTGACTGCTGTTCTTTTCGCCAAATCATACTCAAAGGCTTTAAAATTCAGCCTTTCGTATTGCTCAAGACTACTAAAGGCAAAACTGCAAGTGATTGAAAATATTAACACCCCAAGTAAGATATCAACCAAAACAAATCCTTTCATAGCATGAAAAAATATGAAAGAACCAGAATTATTCCGAGTATCATTAACGTCAAGAGAAACGCTATCAACATATCCTGTTTCTCAAATCCAGATGTAGTCCTACTGGGAGTCTGACTAACAGGTCTAACAACTGGTTTTTCTTCATTAAGCATTTGTTCTACCTTACTCTCCCATTGTTTGCTCTGAACTTGTGATACTTTTTCTTCAAATCTGGAATAATCACTCATAACTCTTATTGACCTTGGAACAATAGCTTTTCCAGTAAGACCATCCCCAATGTCCACCTTTATAAGAAAATAATCTGTCTTCTTTCCTTTCACCAGTTCTTTTCCGATTAAAGTACCGGCTAGTGGGACGATGCTTGTACCCTGGGAAAAATGTTTAGGATAAAGGACTTTCAATCTCTCCAAATTCTCCGGATTTCGTACATTCAGTATAACAAAAAAGATAGGATCGTTTAGGTCGAACTCAGCAATTGTTCTACCTCTTATTGGATCAACTAAAGGAAAGATTTCAGGCAAGTCAGCTAAGTCTGCCCTTCTAAG
>JBEPZZ010000050.1:0-12895 GCA_041640575.1 Pseudothermotoga sp.
ACTTATCCATGGGTAGAAGTACTTTGGATCGCCGTGAATGGAGATGTAATAAACCATATCTGTATCGTAAAAAATCTCTTGCGTGCCGTTTCCGTGGTGAAAGTCAAGATCCAATATGCCAACTCTCTCGGCGCCTCTCTTTAAAAAGTACATAGCCGAAATTGCAGCATTGTTGAAATAGCAATAACCACCGCAGTAATTCCTTGTGGCGTGATGCCCCGGTGGCCTGGTTAGGGCATACACCACATTGTTAGATTCAACCAAACGAGCTGCTGTTAAAGCGGTATCAACAGCTCTTTTTGCCGTATCAAAAGTGTTTTTCAGTATAGGTGTACCCGTGTCAAAACATTTGTCAAAACCAAAAACTTCTGGAATGTACTCATCGTTTTCTGTAAGCAACTCACATTTCGATCTGAGCCATGCAACGTACTCCTCATCGTGAACCAAGTAAATGTAATTGATGGGAAACTTCGAAGGTGAAATGAAATTGTCGAATCCCCTCAAAATCAAGGCGTCCTTAATTTCATTTATCCTCTCTGGTTTCTCAGGATTTTCGATAAACCTACCCCTATCTATTTCTTTTGTTGGGCAGTGAGATGTGTGCGACGGATCGTACACGATCTTCATTTATCAACTTCCTCCAGTTTCTGGATTCGTTTCTCATGCCTTCCTCCCTGAAACGCTTCACTCAAAAAAGCTTCCACGATCCACTGAGCCAATTCTGGTCCAATTAATCTACCAGGTAGCACCAATATGTTCGCGTTGTTGTGAGCTCTTGCAAGTCTAGCCATCTCTGGAAATAGACACAGAGCAGCTCTTATACCTTTAATTCTGTTAGCTGCTATGCTCATCCCAATACCAGTGCCACATATGAGGATTCCAAAATCAGCGACGTTCCTTTTTAAATCATCAGCCACCTTTCTCGCAAAGTCAGGATAATCAACGGATTCTTCTGAATATGTGCCCTCATCAACAACTTTGTATCCTTTCGAAACCAAATAGCTTTTAACACTTTCCTTAAGCTTAAAACCGGCATGATCAGCACCAACTGCAATTCTCAATTTGCATCACCTTCAATCAATGCTTTGATGGCGTCTTCAATGGTTGAGAAAATCCTAAACACAGAGGAAAGCGACGTAATCTGAAATATTCTCATGATGTTCTCATGCAATCCGCAAAGCGCAAAAGTACCTCCATTCAGCCTACAAGCTCGCTGTAGTCCTACCAAAACACCTAACGCTGAACTGTCTACATACTCCACATCGGAAAGATCTATTATCAAATTGACCTTTCCTTGATTGATGTACTCGGTCTTAATCTTATCTTTAAAGTCCGTTGAATTGCTGAAATCAATTACACCTGACGGTTTTATTATCCAAAGATCTTTCACGTTTTTAGCGGTAAAAAGCTCTTCAGGCATAGATTCTTATCACCCCTACTACTCTGCCTATAATTTTTACTCTTTCGACTGCAAGCACTAATGGTTTCATGGACGAATTTGCTGGCATTAGAACCACTTTTTTATCCTGAATGTAGATTTTCTTCAATGTTGCTTCGCTGTTGTCAATAAGAATGGCTGCAATATCTCCGCTATCCACCACGTCCTGTTTTCTAACTACCACGTAATCCCCATCCACGATATGTTCATTAATCATGCTTTCACCTTTGACTTTCAAAAGAAAATGTTCAAACCCGGCTTTGATCATGTTGATTGGTACCTCTATCGATTCACCTGAATTTTCTATGGCTTCTATGGCAGTACCTGCGGCTATCTTTCCGACAACTGGTAGTCTCACAGCCTCAGTTCTTATTTTGATTTTTATGCTTCTTGCTTTCCTTGAGCGTGACAGATAACCTTTCTTTTCTAAAGCATCAATGTGAATCATCGCACCCCTAGGTGTTATTCGAAAAGCTCTTGCCACCTCTCTAACGCTTGGAGGATAGCCATTTTTATCGATATAACCCTCAATAAAAGCCAGTACTTGTTTTTGTCTTTCCGTGAGTTCTTTGCTCACGTATCAAACACCACCTTTAATTTTAAAACATTTTCTTCAGTAAAAACATTTAAACCATGATACGTCAAAGCCTTGAACTCGGCACCATGTAATTCACCAACCGTACAAAAACGAACGACAAGATCTTGCTGAATTTCACATTCAGTTGGAAAAAGCCTTTTGGCATCGATCATGTATATCCAGTCATTTACTACGTCAAAAATCATGTCCTCAACGGGCTTGTTTAACGAGTACTCGACTTTCAGACAATCGTCGAGCAACTTTGGTTTGTAATGACTTTTAAAGATCTCAATTAAGTCTGAGAAAATACATTCTATGGAATCACAGGTCAATTCATAACGTACATCCGCTGTATGATCTAACTCTCTGTACATTTCTCAACCACCGCGAAATGTGAGACTTCATCATCATCGTTTAATTCAACGATTTTAACACCTTTAGCTGTTCTTCCAAGAAGACTGACTGTGGAAACATTAAACCGTATTGATTGGCCATTCTTTGTCATCACAATGACATCTGTTTCAAGATCTGTAACGACTTCAACTCCACAAAGTGTACCTACTTTTTCGACACCAGACATCGTTTTTATGCCAATTCCACCTCGACCTTGAAGTCTGTATTCACTGATTGGAGTTCGTTTACCAAAACCTCTCGCAGTAATAGTCAGTATTTCACAGTTTTCACTTGGTATTCGTACCATTCCTATAACTTCATCTGCGTCTCTCAGCTTTATTCCTCTTACTCCCATTGCCGTTCTACCCATTGGTCTTACCTCAGAAAGGGCAAATCTAACTGCCATACCATTCTTTGTCACGATAAGAATTTGCTCGTTTTCGCTATAGGATAACCTAGCAGACACAACACAGTCACTGTTTTCAAAGGTGATCGCTCGAATTCCTCGGCTCGTTACGTTTTCAAACTCTTTCAAAGGCGTTCTCTTTATCTTACCGTGCTTGGTTACAAGCACGAGATCTCCTTTCCATTCCTCGAAAGGCAGCAACGTAACAACATTTTCATCTTCCTCAAGATTCAAATAAACTCTAACAGGTTTGCCCTTGCTATCACGACCAGTTAGCTCGATTTCATAATTTTTCATGATAAAAGCCTTGCCTTTCGAAGTGATGAACAAAGTTTGAGCTAGGGATCTACTTGCGCAAACCATCGCTATTTCATCGTTTTCAGAGGTCTTAATTCCGACAATACCTTTACCACCACGACGCTGGCTCCTATAGTCTTTCAAGCTCGTAGCCTTTAAATATCCCTTCTCAGTTAGAGTTAACACGATTTCTTCATCCAAAACGAACTGCTCAGGGTTGTACTCCAACTCTTCGGAAAGATCCGTGATCTGTGTTCTCCTTTCGTCACCGTATCTATCTTTTATCAACTCAAGTTCTTTATCCATAACCTCATAAACTCTTTCATCTTTTGTGATTATCTGCTTCACTTCTTCTATATTCTTGATCAGCATAGAATATTCAGACTGCAACTTTTCAACCTCTAAGCTTGTCAATCTACCGAGTCTCATGTCTAAAATCGCTTTTGCTTGTTCTTCTGTGACTCCCAAGGTGTCCATTAAGTTCTTGACAGCTTCCTGATTGTCCTTACTAGAACGAATTATGTCCACGACAACACCTATCGCTCGGGAAGCTTTCATTAAACCTTCGACTACATGTGCTCTTTTCGAGTAAACCTTTAATTCGTATTCTGCCCTTTTTCTTATGACCTCAAATCTATGCTTTATGAAAGCTTTCAACAACTGTTGAAGATTCATCAATTTCGGTTTTTTGCCATCTATCACTAACATCTGAACACTGAAGCTGGTTTGCAGAGACGTATGTTTGTACAAGTTGTTGAGTAACACACTTTGACTTACGGATTTGCTAGTTTCTACAACTATTCTTAAACCAGTCTTGTCAGATTCATCCCTGACGTTTTTGATCATCATTCTTGGTTCTTTTTCAGCATAGCTTGCTATCTCTTCTATCAAAGCAGCTTTGCTCACATTGTATGGTATTTCAGTTATTACGATTCTGTTGTGTTTTTTGTCCTCTTCAAAATCCACTTTCGCACGTATGACAATTCTGCCCCTACCTGTGGAATAAACCTCAGCTAATTCTCTGCCATTAATTACCAGCCCACCTGTTGGAAAATCTGGTCCTTTCACGAATTGAAGAAGTTCTAAGACAGAAGCGTTCGGATTTCTTATCATATATCGAATAGCTTCAACAACTTCAACTAAGTTGTGTGGTGGTATGTTTGTTGCCATTCCAACAGCAATACCACTTGCGCCGTTCAAAAGAAGGTTCGGAACCTTGGCAGGGAGAACGACTGGCTCTTCCAAAGTATCGTCGAAGTTCTTAGTCATAGGAACAGTTTCTTTGTCTAAATCCTCAAGCATTTCTTCAGCTAAGCGAGAAAGTTTTGCTTCTGTGTATCGCATCGCTGCTGGAGGATCTCTGTCTATGGACCCAAAGTTCCCCTGACCAATCACAAGCGGATATCTCATGGAAAATGGCTGAGCCATTCTAACAAGTGCATCGTAAACAGCTGCATCTCCATGCGGGTGATACTTACCCATGACTTCTCCAACGATTCTTGCAGACTTCTTTGTTTGAGCGTTGTGCGTCAATCCGAGCTCGTACATGGAGTAAAGAATACGTCTTTGAACTGGTTTCAAGCCATCACGAACGTCAGGAATTGCGCGCCCTATTATGACGCTCATTGAATAGTTCATGTATAGCTCTACAAGTTCGTCCTCTATATTTCTCGTTAGAACTTCTGCCACCTTAAGTCTCCCCTCCTAGGAAATTGTTGCACCAGGTGCTATTTCACCATCGACAGTTAATATTCTCAGATTTGAACCATCTTTCGCGGCAAGAAGCATTCCTTGAGATTCTATTCCCATTAATTTGGCAGGTTTCAAATTCGCCACAATGATGATTTTCTTGCCGACCAGGTCTTCTGGTGCATAATACTTTGCAATGCCAGCTACCAGTTGCCTCGTTCCAAGACTTCCCACGTCAACAATCAATTTGAGAAGTTTGTCGGACTTTTCAATTTTTTCAGCAGAGATTACCTTAGCAACCCTCAACTCAACTTTCTTGAAATACTCAATATCTATCAAATTCTGAACACCTTCCATTTTCCCCTCTCCTTCCTTTTTTGTTATTTGAACGTATTCTCTTTTTTCAAATAATGGTGTACCTTTGTAGACTGGCGAACCTACTCTAAGGGCACCCCAGTTCTCAAGGACACTGTCATCGATAATTCCGTCAAATCCCAGTCTTCTAAACACTTCTAGAGAAGAGTCGGGCATAATTGGAGAAAGCATTGCTGCAACCTTCAAAGTAGCTTCGCAAATGTTGTACAAAACTGTGCCAAGTTGATCTAACTTTCCTTCGCGAGCCAAAACCCAGGGGCGCTTTTCATCGAAGTATTTGTTGGCGGTTGCGAGCATCTCCATTATGGTCTCTACAGCTTGTGTCAAAGCATAGTTATCCATTGAATTTTTGTATTTTCTAACCCCAGCAATAACCTGTTGTTTGAAATTTTCATCAACTTCGTCGTACTGTGCAGGTGCAGGAACTTTTGAGCCAAAATGCTTTTCAATCATCGCCAATGCTCTATGCAAAAGATTTCCATAATCATTTGCAAGATCAGAATTAAGCCTTTCAACTAAATTTCTTTCCGAAAAATCGCCATCCTTACCGAAGTTTATATCTCGCAGAAGGTAGAATCTTAAAACATCGTTGCCATATTTATCTATAAAATATTTCGGATCTATAGCATTACCAAGCGATTTTGAAATCTTCTGGCCATCAACCGTCAACCAACCGTGTGCATAGATAACTTTTGGCAAAGGTAAACCGACAGACATTAACATCGCCGGCCATATGATTGAGTGGAAGCGATTTATTTCCTTACCAATCAAGTGTACATCCGCAGGCCAATATTTTTCGAAAGTTTCCATGTTGTTGGGATACCCAATGGCAGAAACATAGTTTATTAGCGCGTCAACCCAAACGTATATTACGTGTTCTGGATCATCCGGCATTGGTACTCCCCATTTGAAAGTTGTTCTGGTTATACTTAAATCTTTCAAGCCCCCTTCAAGAATTTTCAGCATCTCATTCCTTCTGAAGTCCGGCTGTACAAACTCTGGATTAGATTTGAAATGTTGCAACAGCGGATCCCGATACTTCGAAAGCCTGAAGAAATAATTCTCTTCGCTCACATACTTCAGTTCACGACCGCAAGATGGGCAAAGTTTTTCTTCATCTATTTCATCTTCGTTCCAGTAGCTTTCACAGGGCACACAGTACCAGCCCTTGTATTCTCCTTTGTAAACATCCCCATTTTCTTTCATCTTCTTCACAAAGTACTGAACTACTTCCATATGTTTCGGATCGGTTGTCCTTATGAAACCATTGTTTGTGATTTTAAGCTTTTTCCAAAGTTGCTTGAACCTTTCGGCAAGTTCGTCACAAAAACTTTGTGGATCTTTGCCAACAGCAGTTGCAGCTTGCAAAATCTTTTGACCATGCTCATCAGTCCCAGTTAAAAAGAAAACGTCGTACCCCATCATTCGTTTGTAGCGCGCAATTATGTCGGCAACTATAGTTGTATAAGCACTTCCAACATGTGGATCGGAATTCACATAGTAAATTGGTGTTGTTATATAGAATTTTTTCAAACACTTCACCTCACTTTACGTATACTTAAGTATACCATAGACTGCTTAATATTACTCTTTGATAGCCCCAGCGTTTAATGAACCAATCCTTTCCTTCTGTATGAATTGGCAAGATGAAATCCGGAGAAATTTCCTCAATCAACATCTCAAGGTCTGTAGCCGAAACATGGCCAGAAGCGTGAAAATCTTTTGTGAATTCCATACCAGTTTCTGTGAATCTTATTCCATAAGGTTGAATTGAAAACTCCTTTAGCCAATTTCCAAGCCTCTTGAAATCTATTTCCTGTTCTTCTGTATAGGCCTCACTCGTCGAATGAATGTAAACCGATCTTTCGAGGGTCTTTACATCCAGATCAAGCAAATTCGGTATCTCCCAATATCCTGCACAAAATATATACTTATCTGGGGCTAGGTCTATGCTGTGTGGTTGGATAATTATATTCTCATCCATGGCGCGTTGTAGAACTTCTTTCTCTAAGGCATCAAATTGGCTTTTGGCAACATGATAGACCTTTAACTGACTTCTTTCTTCATCGCTCAGTTTCCACACAGGCTCAATTTGTTCCATAGTTACAAGATAAGCATAGTCTTTAGGCATCAAAACAAGGTATCGATCGGTTTTCTTCGCAACGTTCAAGAAAGTTAGTAATCTCTCCAAATGTCTGACAGGAAAATCAGCTATAACTAACTTATTCGTTACTTCAACCAAATGTAGAACTTTTTCATAGACATCCTTTTCAGTTGTTTCGGCATCTGATTGCCGACCAACCCTTGTACCTTCAGTTATCAAAATCAACGGCTTTTTGCCCGAAAGTAGCTGTAGAAATGACTCGGTTCTTTTGGCTAGTTCTAGCCTGTTTGCTCCAAGGTGTTCCAACCAAAAGTCCTCTTCGGCTTTGCTCTTTGGACCCATTCTGAAATCTCCAGTGTATGCAAGCCAAATACCATCAATCTTAACCAAAAGTCCCGCAGATCCAATAACCGAATGATAAACCCGTTGCACAAATAACTCATCAGACCACAAATCTTTTCTATCAACAAGATCAAACTTTTCTTCCAGACTTTTCCTCATATCATCCTTCAGATCTAAAGCGCAAAGCATTCTCTTTTGAAACTTGTCTGCTTTCTTGTTAGCTACTACCATTAAATCCGAACGAATTAATGAACCTTCTTCTGGCTTAACACGCCTTCTTTGGTAAAGCTCAGAAATAGTTTCTGCACGAATCTCGGAACTTGCTTTCATTATCGCCAGCGTTTCGTTTGTCATCAAAAGCGGTATATTCGGCTTTACCAATCCGGTCATTCCACAGTGATCAGCGTGTGCATGACTCACAAACAAGAACCTTAACGTGAGTGATCTTCCAAAATTCGGTGGGTTCAAATCATCCCTATAAATGTCTAACTCTGGTATAAGTTTCAGCCGAAGTAAATCACTAAGGATCCTACCTGTCCTTGGTTTTACCAGCTCTTCGAAGAATCGGTACCAATATGCGAAATTTAAGCCAAAATCAAGCAAAAAACCTTCATTTTTATTGTCTAAAACAAGTATTTTGTTCCCACCAATAGTGTTATGACCATCAAGAACTTCAACAGTCAAAGAATCACTCCAACAATTTATTTTATCATGAAAAAAGCTCGCTTCGTCTGGAGAGAAGCGAGCAATCTTGTTGCCGTTTGATTACTGGACCATAGCTTTTCGCCTTTTTCCTGATATCACGCCTGTAATCAGTTTATCACTGTTGAAAATCTTTACAATCAAAACCATTAGAAAAGTTGCTAAAATCGCATTATACACGATTCCAGAAATAGCAAAAGAGTAATTATCGAACAGCATATTTCTCAATGAAAGCATAGGATGAGTGAATGGTATAGCAAACAGAACTAGCTTCAGCGGTGAAGTCAGTGTGTCAAAATCTTTGAACATCGTTAGAAACATGCTAATCATGGCTAAAAAAACCAGCGGGAACGTCATTAATTGAGCACTTTTGTAGTCTTTGGACAAGATTCCAAGAAGCATACTCATGGCTATCCCACAAATAAGAGATGAAAATAAAGACAAGCCAACCAACCCGTACTCCAAAGGTGTAATCTTCAACCCAAGCTGTTCCGGTATAGACAGAGAAACAGCTTTCATGTAAGATGAAAATCCCAACATGTAAATACCTGCCATAATAACCCCAGATATCGCTCCAGCTAGAATCTTCGCCAAAACAATATATTCTCTTTTTACGGGCATCGTCATTAACGTCTCTAGGGTCTTATTTTCTTTTTCCAAACCCATCGAAGAAATAACAGTACTTCCAGCCATAAGTATCAGCATCATTACAACCAATGAAGTTGTTGCAGACTGGGATGATGCTAATGCTTGAAGTTGAGACGGGGAAACATTTTCATAGATCCGGTTGTGAAAAATAACGATGGGTTTCTCTACTATTGGTTCGAACATGAAAGCAGGATCAGAAACGCCATGCTGCATTGCCATTGTAAAAGCAATCTGCTTTTTCATAGCACTTATCAATCTATCGATAACTGAGAAGGAAATATTGTCCATTATTCCTAGACCCTTTACATGAAAGACAAGTCTTATCTTCCCAGGTTTTGAAGAAATCATTGAGTTTGAGAAATCTTCTTCAATAACTATTACAGCTGCTCCATCCTTCTCTTTGAGAGTTTTTAAAGCTTCTTCAAGGTTCTCTCCTGTGTAGATAACTTGAGCAGCAGTCATCAGACCATCTTCCACCGCGCTGCCATAAAAACCTTTGTCAAGATTAACAACAGCAATTTTAGGCTTTACTGAAATTTGTTTTTCCATGCTTCCAAAGCTTCTACCGATAAAACCATACATCGCTGATACAGCAACAATGCTGACAATGCTAGTTACAGTTATGACTTCCCTGAGTTCTTTCTTTAGCAAATTCCAGAACATCGTACCACCTCGATGAAAACTTCCTCGATGTTTGAAGCATTGTACTCTTTTTTGAGTTCAGCCGGATTACCCGTTCTAACGATTTGCCCATTGTGTATCAATGCAATTTGATCGCAGAGAAACTCAACTTCAAGCATGTTATGCGAAGACAAAAGAACTGTTCCCCCATTTTTCACGTAATCCTTTATCATTTTTCTAACTTCTTGGGCACTTAATACATCCAATCCAGAGGTTGGTTCATCCAAGATAGCCAATTTCGGATTAACCATCAATGCTCTTGCTATTAACAATCTTCGTGTCATACCCTTGCTATAGGTTGCAACTTTTGATCTAATTTTATCTCCCAAGTTAGTCATCTGAATTCCTTTCTCAACCATTTGTTTTAGCTTAACTTCATCTTTCACAAAGAACCTTGCTACAAATCTGAGATAATCTATTCCCGTAAGTTCTTTATAAGCTCCTGCATCTTCTGGAAGATAGCTGATACATAACCTAACAGAATCTGCCTCTTTCACTATATCGTGTTCAAACACTTTAACACTTCCAGAAGAAGGCTTGAGAAGTGTGGAAAGAATTCTCAAAGTGGTTGTTTTCCCAGAACCATTCGGACCTATTAGCCCAAAGATTTCTCCTTCTTTTACCTCGAAACTTATTCCCTTCAGCGCCTGAAAGGAATTGTAATATTTAACGAGTTTTGAAACTTCAACAGCTTTCAAATCTTCACCCCCTTCATTGCAATACTATACAACGCGCTTTACACAAGTATTTCACCTAGGCAACAACCCTTTCGAAATAATTAACTTGGTATTATTTTTGGACAGAAGTAAATTTAATCATATATTTTACTTACAATCTTGACTATTAAGTAATGAAGGTTGTATAATCTTAGAAACAGCTTCCAAAGTTAACAACTTGTAAACTCATCTTATGCTTATTGCCTTGAGTAAAGGAGGAAAAAGCGATGTCTTACTCACGCGAATTTCTAATCAGCCTTTATCAAACAATGGTCCGCATACGCACATTTGAACTCACGGCGGAAAAACTGTTTTTGGAAGGCAAGCTTCCTGGCTTCATTCATCTTTACATTGGTGAAGAAGCTATTGCAACTGGTGTGATGGCAAACTTGCGACCTGACGACTACATTACTTCCACGCACAGAGGGCATGGCCATATGATAGCAAAAGGAGCCTCTCTCGACAGAATGATGGCAGAACTTTACGGAAAGGTTACTGGTTATTGCAAAGGCAAAGGTGGTTCAATGCATATTGCTGATGTTTCAATAGGCGTGCTTGGAGCCAACGGTGAGGTTGGTGGAGGTCATCCTATAGCAGTCGGTGCAGCAATGGGGTTAAAGATGCTTGGGAAGGATTCTGTTGTTGTTTGTTTCTTCGGTGACGGTGCATCAAACAGAGGCTCCTTCCACGAAAGTTTGAATTGGGCTGCTGTATATCAATTGCCCGTCGTTTTTGTCTGTGAAAACAATCAATTCGCATCAACCGCAAGATTCAGTGAAACAACTTCTGTGAAAGATATTTCTGTCCGCGCCTCGGGTTATGGAATAAAGGGAATCACAATTGACGGCAATGATGTGATCACTGTATACGAGACCGCTAAGGAAGCAATTGAACGCGCTAGAAAACATAGCGAACCAACTTTAATTGAGGCAAAAACATACAGACTGAAAGGCCATTTTGTTGGTGATCCTGAGCTTTACAGATCAAAGTCGGAAATAGAAGAAATGCGTGCAAACGACCCGATTGTTCGTTTCGAGAAATTGCTGGTTGAAAAATACGGCTTTAGCGAGTTAGAGAAATCCAAGATTTGGAGTGCAGCAAAGGAAGAAGTCGATAAGGCTGTGGAATTCGCTGAGAAGAGCCCCTATCCTAAACCAGAAGAAGCTTTAGAAGATTTATTTGAGGATAACACAGGTATTGACTTTTAAAAATGTGCAGTGAATTTCCAATGTTACGTGCTAGCAAAGTTACAAACAAATATGTGCTTCGGAAATTTTACAACTCGTGAAAGTTTTACCTTTTTGGACAAGGAGGAAAGGATATATGAGGGAGATAACCTTTGCTGAAGCCCTTGGTGAGGCTATCCTTGAAGAAATGGAAAAAGATCCAACGATATTCACGTATGGCGAGGACATCGCAAAACAAGGGGGAATATTCGGTCAATACAAATCTTTGCTTGGAAAATACAAGCACAGAGTGATCGATACGCCAATATCAGAAGAAGTGATTTACGGATCTGCACTTGGTGCTGCCCTCGTTGGCGCAAGACCTGTCGTAGAATTCCACTTTGCTGATTTCATTTTTACCGGTATGACAGCCATAGCCAATCAAATAATGAAATTCAAACACATGACAGGCGGACAAGGAAAGTTAAGAATAGTTTTACGTGGCCCAGATGGGATAACAAACAGCGCAGCTGCGCAACATTCTGAATCAATTGAAACTATTTTCATGCACATACCTGGCATTAAAGTCATAATTCCATCAACACCTTATGACATGAAAGGGCTTTTTAAAACCGCTCTTAGATCGGATGATCCAGTAATTTGCTTTGAGCACAAAGCGCTTTACAAGATGAAAGGACCAGTTCCGGAAGAAGAATACCTTATTCCTTTTGGTAAAGCGGATATCAAAAGGCACGGAAAGGACGTAACAATTGTGGCGACATCAAGAATGGTTCATGAATCCTTGAAAGCGGCAGAAGAACTGAGCAAAGAAGGCGTCGAAGCAGAAGTCATAGATCTTAGAACTTTGGTACCATGGGACAAGGAAACCGTATTGAATTCAGTTAAGAAAACGCATCGACTTGTAATTGCTCACGAGACCTGGAAAAGAGCTGGTTGGGGAGCAGAGATTGCCGCAGTAGTTCAGGAAGAAGCATTTGGATACTTGGACGCACCAATCCTGAGGGTCGGAGCGAGAAATGTACACATCGCGTTTAGCCCTTGCTTGCAGAATTACATCATTCCAAATAAAGACACTGTAATTGAGGCTGTTAGGAGGTGCCTCAGTGTTTGAAGTCAAGATGCCAAAATTCGGTTTAACCATGGAATCTGGATTTATAACCACGTGGTTTAAAAAAGAAGGTGAAACCGTACGAAAAGGAGAACCTCTTTTTGAGGTACAAACAGAAAAGATTCTCAACCAAGTTGAATCGTACTATGACGGAATTCTTTCGAAAATCTTGGTAAAAGAAGGCGAAGAAGCACAGGTAGGACAAGTCGTAGCAATGATATCCAGTTTCGAC
>JBEPZZ010000051.1:0-12447 GCA_041640575.1 Pseudothermotoga sp.
CCATCAGTGGTCAATGAGATCTTGAAAAAACTTCTGGAGGGGTAACTCTGAAAAGAAGCATCACTGTCATTCTTTTTTTGATGGGCGTGACAATTCTTGGCATCGATTTGA
The DNA here is from genome assembly GCA_041640575.1 of Pseudothermotoga sp. Lineage (GTDB taxonomy): Bacteria > Thermotogota > Thermotogae > Thermotogales > DSM-5069 > Pseudothermotoga. The sequence goes on from JBEPZZ010000051.1 coordinate 112, forward strand.
AGCTTTCTAACATTTCAGTTTACAACTTTGTGGACATAGACAGTTTTGCTTTTGTAGCTAAAGAAGATGATTTTCAAATTGGGTTTGTGTTTAATGATTCACGAGAGATCTTCCAAAGATTTGGCCTTCTGAGATTCAAAATCTTTGATGCAATGTTGAAAACAGGTGTGACATTTGGCCGGAGTTTCACCACTATTCTGAAGCTAGATTTCAATTTATACGGTCTAACTCCTGGAAATTATTCATTTCACTTCCTCGTGAGTCCGATGAGAAGCTCAGCAGTTTTTAGGATCAATCAAAAACTATTTCTCGCTAATAACGCTTTGAACCTATTTTGGTATGAAGAGTTTGGAAATAGTCCTTTTGGATTTGCTAGGATTGCCATAAGACAAAAAGATTTTTCATACGGTTTATATCGTGTTGAGAATGGTATTTTTCCGGGCGTCTTTCTTTACCCCGGTGGAAGACTTTCAGAAGAAGGCTTGTTTGCAGGTATTGGATGGTTCAACGGGTTAGCGCAGTTCTTTTCGCTTAGGAAGAATCTTGGTTTAAAACAGTCCTCGATGATACTGGAACCCATGCTCATAGTGAAACAAAATGAGTTAATTCCTGCGATGAAATTAGAAAGTATTGGTGGAAAATTGTCTCTTGACTTCTTCTTAATGCCGGGAAAGGTGTTGTTGCGTGTCTGCTTTTAAGTGTGGCTTGTACATACACGTCCCGTTTTGCAGGAGTAGATGTGCCTATTGTGATTTTGTATCTTACACTAATTTTGATATGGTTAAGGAATATTTCGAGGCTCTGGAGACGGAACTTGAGATATGGTCGGCAGAGCTTAATAAGCCTGTGATTGAAAGCATATACGTAGGTGGCGGAACCCCAAGCGACGTTGAACTGAATTATCTTTTTAAAGTATGCAAAAAAATCAGAGAACTCTTTGTGATAAAGCAACCTGAGATTACAATTGAGATAAACCCAGATTCTACATACGATGTAAAACAGTTAGTCGATCTAGGGTTTAACAGGATAAGTGTAGGACTCCAAGCGGCAGATGACCTAGTTTTGAAAACGGTCAACAGAAGGCATACAGTTGACGATTTCAAAAAGACCTGGGAGTCAATTTCAAAGTACTTTGAAAACACAAATATTGATTTCATAGTAGGATTGCCTGGTGAAAGTGATCTGACGATTCAGAACAACATAGAAGTAGTAAGATCCTTTCAACCCAAGCACGTATCTGTGTATGTGCTTGAGAAACACGATTTTGGAAATACACTTGAGGATGAATTGGTATGCTTGAGATACGAAAAATTTTTGAATGCACTGTTGGAAATGGGATACAAAAGGTACGAAATATCTAACTTTGCGGTCAGAGGGTATGAATGTAGACACAACAAAAAGTACTGGAAAAATGAGGATTACATTGGTACTGGAATCTCAGCGGGCGGCCATTTGGGATTTACCAGATACGTCAACACGAAAAATATTGAGTTTTATATCGAAAGCATCAAACAAGGCAAACATCCTTATGAGTATTATGTAGAAAACAGCACAATACAGGAAGCAAAGGAAACCCTTTTTATGGGATTACGCTTGGCCGAGGGTATAAGTGTAAAAAGGATTAAAAGACTTTTACCACAACTAGACATAGGAAGCCTTGCCGAAGGTTTGGAAAAATATGTTAGATTCGATGGAGATTTTCTTAGACTCACAGAGGAGGGTATGGATCATTCGGCTTGGGTCATTTGGAAGATTGTTGAAAGAGTCGAAAATTTTAGTAACTGTTGCTTCGCGTTAGGGGGTGATTGAGGGTGATATTCTTAGAAAAGCCTGAGAAGTATAATTTTCACTATCCTGCAAATGTCGCGATTGTATGTTGTGAGTTTGAAGGTAGGACAAACATGATGACAGCCGCATGGCATACCCAACTTTCGCATGATCCACCCCTTTATGGTATTTCTATTTCGCCGAAAAGGTTAACTCACGACATAATAATGAGTTCAAAGGAATTCACAGTCAATTTTATAAGATATGATCAAAGTAGAATGGCGGCATTTTTTGGTAAAACCTCCGGTCGTGATATAGACAAAATAAATGTGTTCGATGTCTATCTGGTTGAAGGGAAAAACGTTAGAGCACCAGTTCTTAAAGACAGTTATGCAGCCTATGAATGCAAGGTAACAGATATTCGTAAAGCTGGAGACCATACGTTCTTTATTGGTTTAATAGTAGGAGTGCACTATGATCCAAATGCTTTTACAACAATTTTGAATGTTCAACCAACTCTTTATCTTGGTTCGGATAACTATGTAACAGTAGATCTATCAACTAAAAGGATCCACGACGAAAAGCAAGTTAAAGATTACTTATCTCGATGGGTCCAGGGTGTTTGAGGTGATATATAAGTGACTGAACTTTCAGAATTACTTTTAAAGCTGACCGAATCCAAAAAAATTCTAAACATTACCCATTTGATGCCAGATGGAGATGCAATCAGTTCTGTTGCAACACTCACAATGGCACTGAAGAAACTTGGAAAATCAACAATAGGGGTTATCGATGACAGGATACCACCAGAATATTTTGCGTTTCCAGGGGTCGAAGACTTGATCGGTTATGACAGATTTCTTGAAATGAATTTTACTCCAGATTTGATTGTTGTCCTGGATTGTTCATCGCCTGATAGAGTTGGTAGGTTTTCGGAAGTGCTCTCGCGAGCCACCGTTGTTGTGATAGACCACCACCAAACTAATGGATTCTTTGGCGATATGAACTGGGTAGACTCTTCTTATGCTGCGACTGCTCAAATGGTATTAGAACTGAACATGGCGCTAAACGTGGAATACGATGAAAATCTTGCAATGATAAACTACGTTGGCTTGGCAACAGATAGCGGCTTTTTCAAATATTCCAACACAACTGCAAAGTTGCTAAAAGATGCGTCTAAACTTGTCGAGCTAGGGGCTAAACCCTATTTTGTTGCGTCCACAATACTCGAGAACAAAACACCAAATCAATTTTTGCTACTTTCAAAAATGATCGAAAGAATGAAAATTGAAGATAGGATCGCTTATTCTGTGCTTACTTTTGAAGATTATGTGTCTTGTGGTTGTACTGATCAAGACAGTACCGGATTTGTATCAGAGCTCAGGTCTCTAAGGGATATAGAAGTTGCTATGATAGTAATAGAATATCCTAAGGGCCGCGTGCACGTGAGTTTGAGATCAAAGAATATCGTGGATGTTAGTAAAATAGCCGCCACTTTAGGTGGTGGGGGACATGCAAGAGCGGCGGGTTGTTCTTTCGAGAGTGCGGACCCATGGATCGTTCTAAACGAAGTTTTAACGCACGTTCGAAATGTTTTTGGGGGGTTTGGGAATTGAAAGTACTTCAGTTTCTCAGAGAAACATATTGTGGTGACGAACATTTGGTTGAAGAGGATTCGCAGCTGAAGCGAATGAAAGTGATAAAGAGCGAAGCTGTCGGTAGTTCAAAAGCGGTTCTTTTAAATTTTGTTGCGGCGTTTTCGAGAATAAAACACCCTGGAATTATAGTACCCGAAAGTTTTGATTTGAGGGATAATCCTGTAATATATTTTCCACATGTAAACGCTGAGCCGATTAAGAATCTCGATCCATCGAAAAAACTAGAGTTTGTAAGCTTCCTTCTTTCTCTGCTAAGAGAACTTCTCCACCACAGCATAGCCATACCAGTTCTTTCCTTGGATGACTTTCTGTTTTCTGACTCATTTTTCATGCTACCACCCTTTTGGTTCAACCATGAACAGCTACCATCTGGCGAGAACATATTCGTTGCACCGGAATTCAAGGAAGAGGGGAGTTTCTCGGTTCTTTCAACTTCCTATGTTTTTGGAAAACTCATAGAACACATTTGTGGTGAAGCAGAAATCAAGGAGTTTGTTAAGGACTTCATCAACGAAGATCCTCGTAAGCGCAGGATTCATTTTTCCATACCCATGCATTTGTTCTCAGAAGTTTTTGAAGCAGGCAGAACACTGAGGTTGCGTCCCGTTTTGATCAAAAGGGAAGAAGCAGATCAAATTGTTGCTGAAGTTCTGAAGGAGGAAGTTGGTCTGAAAACCATCTTCGTCCAAGGACCTCAAAGATCTGGTAAGACCACAATACTTGATTTTGTTTCAACGGAGCTGAGAAGAGCTGGTGTTCCAGTAATATGGGCTCGAAATCTTGACACACTCTTTTTAGGTGTTGTTCAACTATTGAGTAACGAAGAGTATAATCGTTTGGATAAGATAGATCAAAATTTTGTCGAAGATTTTATGGTAGGTAAGCAGTTATCGTTGGATCAAATAAACTTGGTTCTAGGAAAGATATTGAACAGAATTCCGAAATCGCTTATAGTGGTCGATGATGTTCATGAAATTGAAATGTCATTGAGGTTTGCTCTTACGCAGTTACAATCGTTTAAGTTTCAGTCTCACCATGTTTTGATTGCATCTTCGAATGAAAATAATATTCCACTTAGGTACGATCTTGTTCTTCATTTGAAACCTCTCGAATATTCAAAAACCGAAGAGCTCATATCAACTATGCTAGACGTACCTCCAAGCGAAGTTGTGACCGTGTCACAGTGGGCTTATACTGTTAGCAAAGGCTTACCTGGAAGAATCGTACAAGTAATCAGCGCAGCAATCAAGGCTGGAGCTCTTAGATACATCGAAGACAAACTGATTTTTGATCCATCGAGCTTCACGTTACCTGAGTTCGAAATGATTATCGAGCACGATTTGAATTTGGAGAAATACAAGAAGAACTTTTTAAATTTGGTTGCCCTATGTGGTGAGAAATTTGATGTAGAGGATTTTGAAACACTGCTTGAAGCTTTAAAAGAGAAAAACTTGAAAAGCGATGTAATTCTTATGGACCTAATGAATGACGGCATTTTATACTGGGAAAACGGCCGATATCGATTCACCTTCAAAGAAATTTGGCAAAGGCTTTATGAAACAATAGATGATGAGACCAAAGAGAATTATCATACATATCTTGCCAAAAAACTTCGTGATCCAGCAAAGCGAGCATGGCATCTGCTCATGCTTGGTAGAAAAGTTTCAGCTGCGTCTTTGTTTCTTCTTGCTGCAAGGTCCGAACTAAAAGCCTGTAATGAAATTTCAAAGGCGTTGACTTATTTAGAGGAAGCAGAAAAACTTTTCCCAGCAAGGGAAAGTTATGCTCTCATAAATCTTAAACTTCAGGCTTTCTTAATCAAACAAGATGCAAACATGCTTGAGAGATTAGCTTTGATTTTAGAGGGAAATCAAAAGTACATTTTCGAGCGATATGTTGCCTTAGTAGCTGCCAACAAGATAAATCTTGCATATGAGATAGAGGAAAAGTACCCGAGTATCTTCGAGGCAAAAACCGATTTTGCTAGGCTCAGAAAACTTTGTTGGAGAATTCGAAGAATGATATCCTCTGGCGAGGAAGTCTCTGAAGAACTAGTGAAAGAAATTAGTATTTTATTGGATAAACTTAGCAAGCACAGGTTACATATTAGGTTGAAAGTTCAAGCAATGCTTCTAATTGCACTTATTAGGCAGGCTGCTCATCGAACACAGGCTTTAGAAATTCTAAACAAGATTAAGAAAATATCCGAAAAATACAATTTTCTGGACCTACTACCGTCGATTTTGAACACGTTGGCGGTAGAGCTTACGGTAAGCCAAGAATCTTCACGATTGTATGAGAAGATGATAGAAATTGGTCATAAGATTGGTTCAATTGGAACTATTCAAAGAGCTTTAAGCAACGTTGTTTGGTTAAGTCTATACCGTGGTGAGATAGAAAGGATGTTTATTAATATTTCAAGATTGAGACAAATGGCAAGCCTAACAGGTCGATTAGATCTTGAAGCTTATAGCTACTTTGTTGAAGGAAACTACCACACATACAATCATGAACTTGAAAGTGCAATTGACGATTTTTCAAGAGAACTTGCGATTGAGAAATATCTAGGTATCGAGCAAAGAGCGCTCAGAGGACTTGTCACCGCTTACGCAATAAATGGAAGAATTGATGAGGCAGTCAAGTTGATAAAGGAAAACATTGATAACGCTGCTATGAGAAATCCGAACTTTGTACAATTTCGTGACTTATTTTTGGCTCAATCCGACGAGGAGTTTCTCAATGCTTGGAAAGCTTTCCTTTACAGTGAAAAGCTGTACTGGCGAGAGGAAACATGTCAGATATTTGGGCCAAGGCTGATAAGAATAGATAGAGAAGGTTTCTCAAAATTTTTCGATCAGTCTCAATTAAATAACATAAGAAATGGGGTGTATATAAGTCTTGCTCAAATATACGAAGGTGCAGCACTTGCTTACCAAGCTATAGGAGAAACACCAATCGCAATGAATTACGCCGAGCGTGCAATATCGATATACAAAACGAAAAATTTGGAAAACGCTGCGAAGTGGCTTGAGAAGAAGTTAAACCTCAACACTCCCATTCTCCAAGCGATTTCGATTATTGATACTGCAAAAGAAAGTGTCGATCAAAAGGTAGCTGCTTTGCTAAACCATGTAAAAAGTTTGATTCAACAGATAACTAGTTTCCAGAGCCTAGCCCAGTACGCTTTGGACACACTGAAAGCGATTAGTGCTCAAGATCAATTGCTTCCGACTTTGGAATTTCTAGCATCACGAATAATGGGATTACTCCCCTTATCTTCCGTAGCAATGATTGTGAAAGACGTGAAGGGGAGAATAGTAGAGAAAGTATCTTTTGATGTACCACATTTACCAGATCACTCAGTGTTTTCATACTCTCCCCTCGAAGTTTGTAGCATAATCCCCATTTACGAAGGTTACTCCTTGATTTTGTATGGTGCCAACAGTTCGCTACATCTTGACGAAACCACAGGAATTGATCTTCTTAGAATGATGATTAGTATGCAAGAAGTTGCCGCGCATATAATCAAGAACATTCTTATATATCAGCAAAGTATCACCGATCCTTTGACAGGTTTATACAACCGTCGATATTTCACGATGAAACTTGAAGAAGAATTTGAGCGAGTAAATCGTTACGGTGGGCACTTCTCAGTAATTCTAGCTGATATCGACGATTTCAAGAAAATAAATGACAAATATGGACATGATGTTGGTGATGAGGTGCTGAAATTTATCTCGTCTGTCCTCAGGAGCTCTGTGAGATCGGCAGATATACTTGGAAGGTACGGTGGAGAAGAGTTTTTGTTAATTCTTCCAAATACTCCAAAACAAAGCGCTATTGTGGTTGCAAAAAAAATCTTAGAATCAATAATTGATATGAATCCATTTGCATTTAGATTAACACTGAGTTTCGGTGTATCTGGTTACCCAGAAGATCCCGCGAAAAAACCAGAAGACATCATAGTTTTTGCTGACAAGGCTATGTATGTTTCCAAAGAAAGGGGAAAGGCATGTGTCACGGCGTATCAGCAAAAAATTCCTACAGATAATGGATGAGCTTCTTGCCAAAAAAAAGAAAGTTGTTTTGAAAGAGATTTATAGACAGTTTGGCGCTGATACAAAAGACAAGAGAAAGTCAATTAAGGAACTCGTGTTGCAGTTAATTGAGAAAGGAAACCTGATTCAAGATTCCTCTGGTTATTTGTTTAAGCCAAGCAATGAGATTGTGGTTGGAACAATTGAATTCACACGCAGTGGAAATATGGCTTTTGTAAAAACGGAGAAAAACGAAGAAATTGCTATCCCGGTGGAACAGACCGGTGGAGCAATTCATTTGGATAAAGTCATGGTGGAAATAGTAGGCAAATGGCGAAATATTCCAAAAGGACGTGTTATAAAAGTTATCAAGAGGGAGAAACGCGAGATTGTTGGAGTGCTTCAGCTGAGAAGGTCTAAGTTTTTCCTTATTCCAGATGATCCGAAAATAAACTTCGATTTTCAAGTGTGTTTGCAATCAACAAAGAACATACGACCAGGTTTGAAGGTCCTAGCGAGGATAATAAAGTGGCCCCGCGGAAATCGACAACCAGAAGTAGAAATAATGAGAATTTTAGGGCACGTAGAAGATCCGAGTACAGATATACCAAGTGTTATTGCTAAACATTCCTTAAGAGTTGAATTCCCAGAGGAAGTCATGCAGGAAATAAGATCCCTGCCGGAGGACGTAACAGAAAGAGATCTAGCCAACAGAGTGGACTGCACAAAAGAAACAGTCTTCACTATTGATGGCGAGGATGCAAAAGACTTCGATGATGCAGTTTCAATAAGGAAAGTCAAGAATAAATACCTTCTGTCAGTTCATATTGCCGATGTTTCCCATTATGTTAAGGAAAGTTCAGCACTGGATAGAGAAGCGTTTCTGAGAGGAACCAGTGTATATTTGCTTGATACGGTAATACCCATGTTTCCATTCAAGCTGTCGAATGATCTGTGCAGTTTGGTAGAGGGAAAAATTCGATTGACTTTCACTGTACAAATGCTGATAAATGAACAAGGTGAGACTGTTGATTATAAGATTTTCCCAAGTTATATCAAAAGCAAAAAACGTCTAACCTATTCGCTTGTCAATGCATATTTTGAAGGGAACGCTGAAGCAAAGAAAATTCTTGGAAAAACAATCTGCCATTCGCTTGATCTGATGCTGGAATTGTCACAAATTTTGAGAAACCATAGGAAAACACGCGGTGCGATCCTTGACATTGAAGGTGGCGAAGTGAAGGTTGTGCTCGATAAAAACTCGGCAGTAGTCGATATAATCCCGGTCAAACGTGGAAATGCAGAAATTTTGATTGAAGAATTTATGATAAAAGCAAACGAGACTGTTGCTACGATCTTTCATGAAGCAGGTTTACCCTTTGTTTATAGAGTTCACGAGGAACCAGATCCAGAAACCTTGATTCAGTTGAAAGAATATATCGAGGCTCTTGGAATCGGGTTAAAATTCCCGAGGAAAATAGATGCTGCTTTCCTTCAAAAAGTACTTGAGGCTGTGAAAGATCATCCGCTGAGATCTAGCGTCGAAAGACTTTTAGTCAGATCAATGAAGAGGGCTCTTTATTCAGCACTAAACATTGGACACTTTGGCTTGGCTTCCTTTGCTTATACACATTTCACATCTCCGATTCGACGCTATCCAGATTTGGTTGTACACAGACTCTTGAAGATCTACCTTAAACAAAATGGATCCTTCAAGCCCAAACAAATCGAGAAGTTCTCAGAGGAACTGCCAAAGATAGCAGAGCATTGCAGTAAGATGGAACGAATAGCTGATGAAGCGGAATGGGATCTTTTGGCTATGAAGAAGGTTGAGTATATGAAGAAGTACATTGGTAAGGTCTTTGATACCGTAATCACGAACATTACTCATTTTGGTATGTTTGTGGAAATTCCTGAGAAACTTATATCGGGTTTGGTACACATTTCTACACTTAATGATTACTACCATTACGATGAGAAAAAGAACATACTAATTGGTGAAAGAACCGGAAGAATCTTCAAAATCGGTGACACGATAAAAGCACGTGTAGTGAGCGCTGATAAGACAACAGGTGAGATAGATTTCGAGTATGTGGGTGATGAATACAATGTGGGTTAAAGAATTTGAAGGTCAAAAAGGATTGGTCGTCGTTATTCACGGTTTAGGTGAACACTCGAAAAGATATGAGTGGCTAGTAGAATTACTGAGAAGCATTGATTACGGTGTGACACTCTTTGACTTACCTGGTCATGGTGAAAGTCCTGGTGTTAGGGGGCACCTTAGTTTCAAGAAAGTTTTTGAAATAGTTGACAACATCTTGAATCGTCATCCGAATTCAATAATTTTTGGCCACAGTCTTGGTGGCTTACTTGCAATAAGGTATGTTGAGCTACAAAATTCAAGGCCTATCCGTAGCTTGATCGTGACCTCTCCCGCTTTGAATCTGCCAAATGCCACATTTTCTGTAAGGCTTTTTGCATTCATTTTATCACTAATTGCACCCAGTTTGACTCTTGATAACCGGATTGATCCAGATCTGCTTTCAACAAACAAAGAAGCAGTTAGAAAATACGTTGAAGATCCACTAGTTCATAGAAGAATTTCAGGAAGACTTGCACATGAGATGTTTATCAATTCTAAGAGAGCAATTAAGGAAGCATACAAGATAACTAGTCCGTGTTTTGTAGGAATCGGGACACAAGACAAAATAACGCTACCAGATGGTGCTAGGGAATTCTTTAAACTCGTCTCTTCGCAAGACAAATTGCTCAAGAACTACGAGGGATGTTTTCACGAGATTTTTGAGGATGAATCTGCTGCCCCTCTGTTCAAACAAGATCTTGTGAACTGGATACTAACTCACTAATCACTCTCCACCAGCAGCTAACCCGGCACCTTCTTTCAGAACATATATGTTGTTCGAGGAGGGCAAATATGCCAAAGGGTTGGTTGTATTTTTACCAACTAAAACTTCAAAGTGTAAATGAGGTCCAGTTGTAATTCCAGTACTTCCTACCCTTCCAATCAAAGTTCCTTGACTAACATTTTGTCCGACATATACTGTTATTCTTGACAGATGCGCGTAGCGTGTCGTTATGTTACCACTAGTTATTTCAACCATCAAACCATAACCACCATTCTCACCCGCGAACGTAACGGTTCCGGAAGTCGACGCAAAGACTGGCGTACCTTCAGGAGCTGAAATATCTATACCAGTGTGAAACGAATTTTTTCTCGTTACAGGATGAATTCTGTATCCATATGGTGAAGATAATACCCCATAAACAGGCCATATGTAACCCTTCTCTTTGTTGAAGGCTTTTCCTATTGCGTTCGCAGGGATAAATAGCTTCTGCCCGACTTTTATTGAATCAGAATTGAGATTGTTAGCAATCATTAATTCTGAAACTGTTGTGAAGAATCTTTTTGCAATGGTATACAAATTGTCACCTTTTGTAACTGTGTACAAATAACCTTCTGGCTGAGGGATAATAATTTGCTGTCCTACTTTGAGCCGAGTTGGATTGCTCAGGTTATTCCAGTCCAGGATTGTCGATGGCGAGACTTTGAACTTTCTTGCAATATCATACAAGGTGTCACTTTGCTGAACAGTGTACGTGATAGTTATATACCCCCCAAGGCAAATCACGTAAACCAAAAGCATCAACATCGTTAACACTTTCTGCACCCTCATCTCCCCTTTAATCCTGAAAATTAAGTTGAAACTTAAATATAAGAAGTCTTTTTACCTCTCTTGCACTAATTCTACCAGCTTTTCAGCAATTTTATATGCAGGCAAAATAAAGTCAGCATATCCCTCTTCTATAACGGCTTTTGGCATACCAAAAACAGCACACGTTGATTCGTCTTCGGCAATGACTTTACCAAGATAATATTTTACCTTAAATGCACCCTTTTGGCCATCCCGTCCCATGCCAGTTAAGATGGCAGCTATAGTATTTGATTTATATATCTCTGCAACCTTGTTCAGTGTGAAATCAACAGCTGGACGAACGTTATTTATCTTTTCAGATTTGTCCAGAAATATCTTAACACTTCGGCCATCCATTTTTACACCCATGTGCCAATCACCGGGCGCGACATAAACAGTACCTGGTTTGACTATTTCACTGTCTTCAGCTTCCTTCACTTCCAGCTCTGAAATTGAATTTAATCTCATTGCAAGTGACTTTGTGAAAACTGGAGGCATATGTTGGACTAAAAACACTGGAGCTGGAAAACCTTTCGGCAAAGCTGGTATTATCTGATCCAAGGATCTCGGACCACCTGTTGAACTTCCAATAACTATAGCCTTTTGACTTAACGCAGGATATTTGATCGATAATGTTACTTTTGCGCCGACCGGTTGTTTCACCAATTTCGATACAGGCACTTGAAGCGCTGACCTTATCTTTTCTACAAGTTCAGTTGCAACTGTCCTAAAGCTCAAGGAAGTTGAACCAGATGGTTTCGTAACGAAATCTACAGCACCTATAGATAGAGCCGTGAGGGTTATGTCAGCACCTTCCTCTGTTAGACTGCTAACCATTATGACGCGCGTTGGAAATTTTGCCATGATTTGCTTAAGAGCCTCTATCCCATTCATTCTAGGCATCTCTATATCTAAAGTCACAACATCAGGTTTACTTTGACTTACGACTTCAAGAGCTTCTACACCATCTTTTGCAAGACCAACTACTTGCATATCCGGTTGTGAATCAACTATATCTTTTAGGACCATTCTCATAAACGCCGAATCATCCACGATGACTACTCTGACCTTTGTGTTTGACACCTTTGATTAACCTCCTCGAAATCACCAAACTTGGGAAAGCAATCAAGTATATAATAAAAAAAGTCCGCGCCCCACCAA
>JBEPZZ010000052.1:0-11996 GCA_041640575.1 Pseudothermotoga sp.
CAGACAAGAAAATCTGGAGATACTTTTTCCTTTTCAGTCCTACCCCGTGTTCGCCTGTAATTGTCCCGCCCAATTTTGCAGTGAATTGGTAAAGCTCAACTAAAGCCTTTTCAAGATTCACTTTCCAAGATTGTTCGTCCATCCAATCCGGCTTTAAAAAAGTTACATGAACGTTACCATCACCTACATGCCCAAAGTTTAATACTTCGATTTGATAAGTTTGTGCAATTTCGTAAGTCTTCATTATCAGATTCGGAATTTCTTTGATCGGTACACTGACATCTTCCATGCAATGTCTTGGTCTAAAGGCTAATATTCCCTCTGCTATAGCTTTTCTGAATTTCCAAATTTTCAACCTTTGGTATCTGTTGTCTGCAATGTAAACCTCCAAAGCTCCCATTTGTTGAAGTTTTTCTCCAAGATTTATGTAGGATTTAAAAAGTCCGTCCTTGTCTAAACCGTCAACTTCGATTATCAAGTGACATTTGGCATCTAGATGAGGAATATTTTCAGACAAAAACTTAGAGGCCATTGAAGCTGATTGCTCATCCATGAACTCTATTGAGTTTGGTAAGATTCCTGACTCAGACAAAATTCTTGGCACAGAAAGAACCGCTTTCTCAACACTGTCGAAGGGTGCAAGCAATGTTGCTAGGTACTTTGGTTTCGGTATTAACCGAACAATTATCTTGGTTACTATACCAAGAGTTCCTTCGCTCCCAACAAAAAGTCTTATCATGTCGTAACCCATAACATTTTTCAACACTTTGCCACCAAAGTTGACTATCTCACCGGTTGGCAGAACTACCTCTAACCCGAGGATGTGGTGACTTGTTGGACCGTACTTAAGAACTCTGACTCCACCGGCATTTTCGGCAACGTTGCCGCCGATCGAAGAACTTTCACTGCTCGCTGGATCACCAGCGTAGAACAAACCATATTCTTCTGCAAGTTTTTGAATCTCGTGTGTTATTACGCCAGGTTCGACAACAGCAACCATGTTTTCTTTGTCAAGTTCTATTATTCTGTTCATTTTCTCAAGTGAAAGTACTATCCCATCTTTTACGGGTACAGCTCCACCTGACAGCCCTGTACCAGCACCTCTCGGAGTGACTGGAATTTTATATAGATTTGCCATTTTCATTATCTCGCTGATCTCCGAGGCTGATGCTGGAAAAACAATACAACAAGGCATCTGATGATCTATCTCGCTTGTTTCGTCTTTAGAATATCTCTCTAGTTCCTCCGGATCAACTTTTACATTTTCCGAACCAACAATTTTCCTCAGTTTTTCTATAAATTCATTCATTCGCCTCATCCTCCAGGGCTTTCAGAATCTGTTGCAAAGTTGAATAAGCATCTGCCACAATTCCGATATCGGCGACTCGAAAAATTGGTGCATACCTATCTTTGTTTATTGCAATAATTATCTGTGATGTTTGCATTCCAGCAAGATGCTGCACTGCCCCCGATATACCTGCAGCAATATAAATTTTTGGTTTGACAACCTTTCCACTCAATCCAACCTGGTGGTCAAAAGAAACCCATTTTGCTTCAACAACAGCCCTTGTCGCTCCAACAGCTCCATTCGTCAATTTGGCAAGCTTGTGAACGATATCGAGATTTTCTTTCCTCCTCAAGCCCTTGCCAACCGAAACTATTACATCTGCCTCCTCGATTTTCGCTTCTTCTTCTCTAGGTTTGCGTTCGACAATTTCACATCTGTCTGCTACAAAGATAGGTTCCTCATAGGTGAATTCAGTTTTTTCTTTCTTTGGTGGATTTAGTTGAAAAACTTTCGGTCTGACTGTAGCCATTTGTGGCCTAGTTGAGGTGATGATTGTTGCCATGACATTTCCGCCTATAGCAGGACGTGTTTGAAGCAAATTTCCATCTTTATCAATTTCAAGTTCTGTACAGTCAGCGGTCAGCCCAGTTCTCAGCTTTGCAGCTAATGCTGGCATTAAGGTTCGACCAAATGTGGTGGCAGAAGCAAGAATTATACTGGGTTGGTATTTCTCTACGATTCTCTTCGCATTCAGCAAAAATGGATACAGCGAAAAGGTTTCGAATTGTTTTGAAACCATCAAAATAACCTTGTCAACATATCCTTTTAAGACTTCGATTTTTTCTTGGTTCGCAATCATTAAAAGCAATCCCACTGTATAATTTTTTCTCTCAGCAAGCTCACACGCTTTGCTTAGCAATTCCAGTGTGTTCCTATCGACCTTGTTACTTATAACCAGCAACACAAATATCACTTCCCAACGAATGGCTTCAAAAGTTTGACAATTTTTTTCACACCAACAATGGTTTCTTTACCAACGAAAAGCTCACAATTTCTAGTAAGCTTGGTGTTGTAAACCTTGACAACTTTTGTTGGAGAACCTTTAAGACCAACCTCATCTGGTTTAAAGCCAAGACTTTCTGCGTTGTAAATTTCTACGTTTTTGTTTGAGGCTAGCTTCTTACCTGTCAAGGTTGCTAATCTGGGTTCTGCAACACTTTTCAAAACTGATAGTACAGCTGGCAGTTGAACCTTCCATTTTTCATACGCATCTTCCGTTGTTCTTTCGACAACGACGAAAGATTTCGAAACCTCAAGAACTTGCGATATGTACGTGACAACTGGCAAATTCAGCAGTACACCAAACTCTATTCCTACTTGTCCCGTTTCGCCATCAGTTGCTTTCTCTCCACAAAGTACAAGATCATATTCAATCTTTAGTCTTCTAACTGCTTCAGAGAGAGTGTAACTTGTTGCCCAAGTATCTGAACCTGCGAAAGCTACATCAGTTAACAAGATCGCTCGATCAGCCCCAAGAGCCAAGGAATCTCTCAACATTTCCTCTGTTTTAGTTGGTCCCATGCTTAAAACCGTGATGTGAGCACCAAATGTCTCCTTGATCCTCAAAGCAACTTCAAGAGCATGCATATCTAAAGGATTCATAACTGCGTCAAGGCCTTCGCGAATCATTGTGCCAGTTTTTTGATCTATCTTCACATTATCTGTATCTGGAACTTGTTTTGCAAGAACTAATATTTTCATGATACACACTCCTTTGCTGTACATATCTTATACCATCAAAGATACAAATGTAAAGACATATTGATTCAAAATGTGATATTATATGTTTGATAAGAAATTAAGGAGGGTTAGAGATATGACACTTTCCGAGCTTGTGGGGCAACTTTTTATCGTGGGATTTGAAGGTAAAGAGCTCAACGAGGAAACTGTTCGCGTTCTACAAGACATCAAGCCAGGTTTCATAATACTTTTTGCAAGAAACATTGAATCACCAAAGCAATTGTATCAGCTTGTGAAAGATATTAGAAAAATTCTCGGTAATGATGTCATCTTTGCAATAGATCAAGAGGGAGGAATAGTTACAAGGCTGAGAAATGGTTTTACCGTTAGCCCTGGTGCAATGGCTATAGCAGCAACTGGTGACGAAAGCAATGCCTTTATTGCCGGACAAATATTAGCAGATGAAATGAGAACCTTTGGAATAACTTGGAATTTGGCACCGGTTGTTGATATAAATGATAACCCAAATAATCCTGGAATTGGTGTGAGAAGCTTTGGCGATACACCGGAAAAAGTGGTTAAGTTTGCAAAATCTTTTTATGAGGGTTTAAACACAAAAAAAGTAGCAGCCTGCGCAAAGCATTTTCCAGGGAAAGGCAGCGTAAGTGTCGATGCGCATCTTGATATGCCCGTCTTGGAAAAAGATCTTGAAGAAATGTTCTCATGGGAATTGATACCGTTCATCGAATTGATAAATGCAGGTATACCATCGATAATGCCTTCACATATATTTCTTCCCAAGTTGCAGAGTGAAAGAATTCCGGCCACAATCTCCCCTGAAATAATCTTCGATTTGCTTCGTAAAAAATTAAAATATCAAGGTATCATCATAGCCGACGATCTTTTGATGGGAGGAATAACCAAGAATCTTCCAGTTGAAGAAGCCGTCGTGAAGGCATTCAAGGCTGGCGTAGACGTTTTAACAATTTGTCATGAACCAAATTTGCAAATCAGTTCGAAGAGATATCTTATGAAAATCATCGAAGAGGAACCAAGTCTTGCCAAAAGAGTTTTTGAAAGTTTTGAGAGAGTTAAAGCTTTCAAAAATGAATTTAGTGTAAAGGAGCTTTCAGATGAACTGGATTTTGATCCAGCCGAGCATCAAAAGACGATGGAAAAAATAGCTCAAAGTTCAATTACCTTGGTCAAAGATCCTGATCATATGATACCTGTTCATCTGAGTGAAAACGACTTTGTTGTCACAGTTAGAACAAGCAGGCTCGTACAGGTTGAAGAAACTGAACCAGGTGTACCCTTTGTGGCAAAAGAACTTGCAAAAGCTTTCAATGCAAAATTTTTGATTTTCGATCAAAATCAACCATTGCCAAACATATCTGGTAAAAGGTGTGTTGTATTCACGGAAAATGCACATTTACAGCATTGGCAAAAGGAACTTGTGAAAAACTTAAGAACCAGGTTTGAAAAAGTTTTGCTTGTTGCCATGCGAAATCCATATGATTGCTTCATTGTTGAATCTTCAAGCATTTGTTCGTATGGATATGAATTGGTTTCACAAATAGCTTTACTCAGGGTTCTTCTTGGTCAGGAAAAAGCTGTTGGAAAAATGCCAGTGGGGGTGCTTCAATGAATCTATCGAGTTTACCGACAGAAATGCCTAATCCGAAAACGAAAGACCTTGATAATAAAGAAACAATAGAAATATTGAGATTGATAAACGAAGAGGACGCACTTGTCGCCTTGGCAATTCGAAATGTACTTAACGAAATTGATCAGGCTGTGAAGCTTATTTTACAATGCTTAAAAGCTGGAGGTAGAGTCTTCTACGTTGGTGCAGGTACAAGTGGCCGAGTTGCATACATGGATGCCGTTGAACTCGTTCCAACTTACAGTATTCCTGAAGGTGTCGTGATACCCATAATAGCCGGTGGGAAGGAAGCTCTTTCAAAATCGATCGAAGGAGTTGAAGACAATGAAGAATTGGGAGCTGAGGACTTGAAAAAGTATCTGATTAACCAAAAAGATATAGTTCTAGGAATAGCAGCAAGTGGAAGAACACCTTACGTAGCAGGAGCACTCAAATACGCGAAGCAAATAGGTTGCAAAAGGATTTTGCTTTGCAATGTTAATAAGCCCCTGCTGGGTGAACTTGCAGATATCGTGATCAGTGTAGAAACTGGTCC
Source organism: Pseudothermotoga sp. (assembly GCA_041640575.1). Taxonomy (GTDB): domain Bacteria; phylum Thermotogota; class Thermotogae; order Thermotogales; family DSM-5069; genus Pseudothermotoga. The sequence continues at coordinate 5,230 of JBEPZZ010000052.1, forward strand.
TGAGGTTGTTGCTGGTAGCACAAGAATGAAAGCTGGCACAGCTCAAAAGATGGTTCTCAACATGATTAGCACAACAGTTATGGTGAAGATGGGAAAAGTATACGATAACTTGATGATCGATGTTATGGTTTTGAACAAGAAACTAAAAGAACGTGCTCAGAATATTGTCTCCTATATCACTGGTGTGGATTCAAAAACCGCTGCAGAAAATTTGAAACGAGCTGGATACAACGTAAAATTAGCAATATTGATGACAATCACAAACAAAGACTTGAATGAATGCCAGAAAATCCTTCAACAAGAACCTAACCTGAGAAGAGCAATAGAATTGGCAACATGTCAAAAATAACTGGTATTATTCATCTAGAGGTGATTGTTCATGGATAAGGAGTATCCAGTCCCATTGTATTACAAGGTGTACAAAGATATAAAGCAAAAGATTTTGGATGGTGTTTACAAACCAGGTGATCGAATTCCACCTGAATCAGAATTAGTTTCAAATTACAACGTTAGCCGCCTAACCATTCGAAGGGCATTGGAAGAACTTCGCTCCGAAGGTTTCATAACTCGCGCAAAAGGAAGAGGGACCTTCATAACTGGTAAAAAAGAAGAAGAGCAAATGAACGTTTTGAAAGGATTTACTGACAAAGCAAGAGAAGAAGGTGTGACGGTTAGATCGCTTGTGTTGGAGAACAGGCTTGTCGAGATTCCCAGTGAGCTAACACAGGTTTTCAACCTTGAAACTGGGACAATGGTTATTCTGTTGAAACGAGTTAGGTACATGAATGAAGAACCTGTAGCTATCGAAAGTGCTTACCTCAACACCGCCATCGATGTAAGATTGCTTAACATTCTAAAGAAAGATATGTCAAAAGAGTCGCTTTATGAATTCATAAGAAACGAACTCAAGATACCCTTGCTCAGAGCTTTCGAAGAACTTGAGGTGGGCCAGGTTTCTGGAAATGATGCCAGATTGTTATCGATTGCTCCAGGATCTTGTGTTCTTTTGAGAAAACGCTATACTTACACGACAAACAGTAGATGTATAGAGTACGTCAGATCGATATACCGTGGTGACAGATATCGATTCAAAATCGAATTGAAAACAAGTGGGACTTTTGAAAAATAACTTTCCTTTACAGTTTTTGAAGGGAGTGGATCGATATGAAGAGGTTGCTGGTTGTTGCTTTTTTGGTTTGTTTGTCATTGCTTTTTGCCCAGACAAGAGGAGGAAAGTTAACAATTGCAATGGATGTTGAACCTGTCGGCCTTGATCCAACACTTGTAACTGCATTTGCCTCGCACAGAATTCTCGAAAATATCTATGATGGACTTTTAAGGTTTAGTGAAGACATGAAATTGGTCCCAAATCTGGCACAAAGTTATACGGTTGTAGACCCTTACACAATTGTTTTCGAACTCAGAAGCAATGTCAAATTCCACGATGGAACACCATTAACTGCTGATGACGTTCTGTTTACCTTTCAAAGAATTATGGATCCCAATGTTAAGTCTCCGGCTGCTACTTTTTATCAGGACGTTGAATCGGTAACTGCAGACGGCAACAAGATTTTGTTTAAGCTTAAAAAGCCCATGGCTAATTCGTTGTTACCTAATTTTGCCGGTGTGAATAGCTCAATCATTTCGAAAGCTTTTGCTGAAAAAGGAGAAAATTTACAGTTGAAAACAAATGGAACAGGCCCATTTATACTGGCAGAATACGTGGCGGGAAATTATATGGTTTTGAAAAGAAATCCAAATTATTTCATCGATGGATTACCCTACTTGGATGAGATTAAGATAATCTTTATGCCAGAAGAAATCTCCAGGGTTGCAGCGCTTAAAAATGGTGATGTAGATTTAGCAAGAATATACGAACCAACAAATTTAAAACAATTCGTCACCGAGGCTTTCAAAATCTATCGTTCACCTGTCCTTAGCTATTACTTGATAGGTTTGAACACAACACGTGGTCCTCTAAAAGATCCAGCGGTACGAAATGCTCTAAACTATGCACTCAACAGGGACGCAATTGTAAAAGTGGTTGCACTTTCTGAAGGTGTAGTCACAGGACCTATGAATCCTATGGTTCAACCTTGGGCACTACTTCCAAATGACTTTGACGAATACAAGTATGATCCAGCAAAAGCCAAGAAGTTACTAAGCGATGCAGGTTATCCAAACGGATTCGACCTTGAAATTATGACATCCCAGCGTTATAACTTTGATAAAGTAGCACAGGTTGTTCAAGCTCAGCTAGCAGCAATTGGCGTTAGAGTAAAAATCGATCTTGTGGAATGGGGGATATTCATAAGCAGATGGCGTGAAAGCAATTTCGATGCTTTCATATCAATGAATTCAGGATCAATAGAACCAGACATACAATTTTACAGACATTTTGTAACTGGCGGTTCAACAAATGTTTTTAAGTATTCGAACCCAAGAGTTGATGAATTACTCGAAATGGGAAGAAACACCGTGGATTCGAAGAAAAGAAAGCAGATATATGATGAACTCCAAAGAATTCTTGTAAAAGATTCGCCAGTGATCTTCTTGTATTGTTCAAATCAACTTTTTGTAAGTAATTCTTCAGTTGAAGGATTTAAACTTCTGCCCAATGAAAGCCTTATATTCCTGAGAGAGACATGGAAAAGGCGGTAAAAAAATGGGTTTGAGTTACTTGATTAGGCGAGTTATAACAGCTGTTCCAACAGTTTTACTTGTTGCCTTTCTTGTGTTCGTGGCAATGCATATTGTTCCTGGAAACATCGTAGATATAATTCTTGGGACTCAGAATTATCTGACGAAAGAACAAATAAACGAGATGTATAGAGAATATGGCCTAGACAAGCCCGTAATAATTCAGTTTGCACTTTGGTTGAAAAATGTTTTCAGCTTGAACTTTGGCTATTCGCTTAGAACTGGTAAGAGTGTGTTTGGGTTGATCTATGAAAGGTTTCCTGTGACACTTCAACTATCTGTTTCTTCCATGCTTATAGCTTGGGCAATAGGCATACCTCTTGGCTTGGTGGCCGCTTTGAAGAAGAATACCTTCATTGATTCAATAATTAGAATCATAGGTTTGTTAGGCCTTTCGTCCCCATCCTTCTGGGTGGGGGCGATCTTCATTGTAATCTTTGCTTCATTTGTAAGAGGTTTCAACATATTTGGCTATGTCCCGTTGTACAAAAGCTTGGGTGAGAACCTTCAAGTAATGTTTTTACCTTCCCTTACAATTGGACTGATGCTCTCAGCCCAGCTTATGCGAATGACTAGGGCTTCAATGATTGAAGTACTTGCTCAAGAATACATACGCACGGCAAGGGCCAAGGGTGTGAATTCAAGAACCTTAATTATGAAGCATGCACTGAAAAATGCTTTGATTCCTGTTATTACCCTTTCTGGAATCCAACTTGGTTACCTATTAGCTGGCAGTATAGTTGTGGAAAACATGTTTGCATTACCAGGTATTGGAAGATTGCTTTTACAAGCCGTGAACGAGAGAGACTACCCAGTAATCCAAGGAGTGGTTACAGTTATAGCGTTCTTGATAGTTCTACTGAACATAGTGGTGGATTTCATATACACGCTCGTAGACCCACGTGTTGAGCTTAGGTGATGATAGTTGGTGCGAGTTATCCAAAAACTTCTTTCAAGACCAATTAATCTTATTGCAATAAGCTATCTTGTTCTGGTAATCTTTACGGCAATTTTTCCAAAAATCGTGTCACCTTACGATCCTTTGGAAATGGACTATTCTGCACTTCTCGAAAAACCTTCTACGAGTCATTGGTTTGGAACCGATGAATTTGGTAGAGATATTTTCTCAAGGTGTGTTTTTGGATTACAAAAGAGTGTTCTAATAGCCTTCAGTTCAATAATTTTAGCTTTCCTTCTTGGAACAACTCTTGGTTTGATCGCAGGATTCCATGGAGGATTTGCTGATCTTCTCATTATGAGATTTGTTGAGGGTTTATTCGCATTTCCATCTTTGATACTTGCACTTTTTATTGTAGCTCTGTTTGGTTCAACTGTAACGAATCTTATTTTTGCAATTGCTATCGTTTATTCTCCCATATTCGCTAGAACTGTGAGAGGAGAAGTTATCTCTATCAAAGATCGACTTTTTATCAAGGCAGCTGTAGTAATAGGAAAATCTAATTTAAAAATAATGATCTTCGAAATATTACCGAACATCTCTTCAGTTCTAATAGTATCCTTTACAACAAACTTATCCACAGCTTTTCTCACAGAAGCTTCTCTTGGTTTTTTAGGTTTGAGTGTACCTCCACCTTACCCGACTTTGGGAGGGTTGGTAGGCCAAGGAACAACTTATTTGTTAAGTGCTCCATGGATAACTCTATTTCCAGGATTTGTCATAGCAACCATAGTGTTGTCACTAAACATAATTGGAGACAGTCTTAGAGACATCTTGGATCCGAGGATGAAAGGTTAATCAGAAACTGTCAAAAAGAACACAAATACTCCTATGTAGATCAAAATATCTCCTGGACTTATTAGAAATTTCCTCCCCCATGGTAAAATCATAGGTATCCAATCACAAAAGGTTAATTTTGCTTCAAATTCAGTGAAAATATATAGAATGGGAGGCTGCTATAAGAACCTAACGAAATAACTACAGAAGCATCTAAAGCACTAAATGAGTTGGAAAAAGACAAATCAGCTTAATTTTCAGTTTGTGAAGATAATTGATCATTTTTCAAAAATTGTAAAAAGATAGGATCAAAATTATTATTTTTTCAAAATTGCGTTGTCAAGCAAAAATGCTCTAATCAAATTCAGCAAATTTGATAAAGTAGAAAAGGATAACCTTTTGCCCTGCTCGGTTTACTGCAAACAAAAGTGGATTTCTTTGAACATTTACTAAATTCTTTTCCATGATTTTCTGTCAAGAACGTACCTAGAAGCTTGCAGTGTTTAAAACCTATAGTGTTGTCTTGTAAGTATAATAACTCTGTTTGAGGATATGGATATATGCATATCAACTTAAATTTTTATCAGTCTTCTGGATTTTTTCGTGATGTTACAATAAATCTTTCCATCTTATCTGAAAATATGCAAATCCTATGAACAAGAATCTATGATAAAAACTTGAGCTTCTTTACTTTACAATTTTTTTAATATAGACTTGACATTAGATACTCAAGTGTGATAGCATTAAACTGTAAAGTTCTTGAAAAACGGATAAAATGGCAAATAAAAGAGTAAAAAACTAGTCAGCTACAAACAATAAAAAAATTCTTCTGCCGTGGGGGTTTTGAGTTAGCTATGCGCATAAAAGTTGATCTTAGCTGTTCAAAGCTTCCATTACTTTACAGGCACCGATTCATGGCGCTGATAAAAGAGGCACTCAGTCGCAGTAATACCATTTATAAAAAATCTCTCTATCCTGACAAAATCACAGATCATTCAAAGGTAGTGAAGCCTTTCTGCTTTAGTGTTTCCTTTCCTGCAGGAAGAAAGCCAATGAAGGAGGAGATTACTCTAGATGAAGATGTGAAAGTCTATGAAACAGTTTTTTACTTTCCTCCTAACGGACATATATCCATGTACGTGAGCTCGATAGATTATGAATTCATTGTATTTTTGTACAATGGTTTGCTTGAAGTGAGAGAATTTCCATTCAGTGAAGACATAATCCTAAAGACTAAAAGAGTCTTGATGCTTAATGAAAAAAGAATAGTAAACGACGAAGTAACTTTTAAGACTCGTTCACCTATCTTGATTGAAGACAAAGACGGTACTCCTATTTTACCATTTTCAGCTTCTTCTGAGAGTTTTAATGAGCATTTTAATGCTATACATGACAGAATTTTGAAGGATTTAAGAGGGGAAGGGCTTTACAAAAAGCTGGAATTTGTTCCTTTGAAGCTCAAAAAGCAGGTGGTTAAACACACTTTGAAAGGGTTTAGAGAAAAAACTGGCAAGCCATATATGACATTGACGTGCTTCGAAGGTTGCTTTACCCTACGAGGAGACCCAAGGGATTTACAGACGCTCTACCAAGCAGGTGTCGGATTGAGAACTGGTCAAGGATTTGGCATGGTGGAGGTTGAATAGAATGGGCGATGTAATTAACTTATATCCCTCTAATTGGCTTTACAACGCAGGTGTGATTGGGTTTTTGAAAGTAGTTTCATCCTTGAAAGATGAAAAAACAGTTGAGGAATGGCTTAATGAAGACGGTTCGGTCAAAATTGATACAAATGAAATAGAATTTTTAAAGTCTATTATATCAAATAAGAATAAAAAGATATTTGGAACATCTAGTGAACAAGTAGATGCTAACCAACTATCTCTTTTTAACGAGGCTGAAAAACATAGTGATTCAAAAGCAGAAGAACCTACTTTAGAAGAAATTACATATAAAAGAGCTAAGAGGAATAACAGTACAGGTAAAAAAGATAATCTTGCAAATTTAGAAAGAGTGGTTATTGAACATAAATTAGAAGGCGAAGACCTTAAATGCAACGAATGTGGTGAAGAGCTTGTTGAAATTGGTGTTAAATCTAGAAAGGAAATTATAAAGTATGTTCCAGCTAAACTTATAGTTGAAGAACATATTATATACAGCTACGCTTGTAAAGCTTGTGAAAAAGAAACAGGCGAAAGTAATATAATTTCAGCGGAAGCTCCAAAGACTATTTTTTACAACAGCATGGCTTCACATGAATTGGTTGCACATACTCTTACTTTAAAATATCAACATGCTGTTCCACTTTACAGGCAGGAAACATATTTTGATA
>JBEPZZ010000053.1:0-11982 GCA_041640575.1 Pseudothermotoga sp.
CGACGCTCTTCCGATCTGCCCCGGTGTCGAAAGTGTTGGTTTAAACTTGCTTTTGGAAAAGATCGGATTGAGTTTCTTGAAGAGTGGTTGGTATACCGACCCGAGGATTGGAATAAAAGCTGTTGTGATAGCTGCGACTTGGCAGATGTCAGGTTACGTTATGGCAATGTACCTTGCTGGTATAAGAGGAATACCAACAGAACTGTACGAAGCCGCACAACTTGATGGTGCGACAACTTTTCAAGTTTACAGATATGTTGTTCTTCCTTTACTTAGGCCAATTACGCTTGGTGCTGTGATTGTTCTTGGACATATTTCTTTGAAGATTTTCGATCTAGTTTTCGCCATGACAGGTAGCGGAATAGGTTTTTCATGTGATGTACCGGCTCTGTTCATGTACGACACAACTTTTAGAGGCAATTACTTTTCACAAGGTGCCGCAGTAGCAATGATTTTGCTCTTGTCGGTCGCTGCATTAATAATTCCATATTTAGTCTACAGCATGAAAACGGAGGTACAAAGATGAATTGGAAAAGGGTGTTGCTCTACGTCGCTCTCATTCTTTTTGCGGTTTACTACCTCTTACCGGTATATGTACTACTTGCTACCAGCTTGAAAGATTTCAAAGAGGTTAGCTTGAGAAATATGTGGAACCTTCCAAAAACTTTTAGCTTACAAAGTTTTGTCCAAGCATGGAAAGGTGATTCAAAAAGGGGTTTAAGAGGATTATCGCAAAACTTCATGAATAGTGTTTATTTGGTTGTTCCAGCTACTTTGATATCTGCATTTTTAGGTTCAATGAACGGTTATGTTTTGACAAAATGGAAATTCAAAGGAGCCGACATAATTTTCCCAGTCCTTCTGTTTGGCATGTTCATCCCATATCAAAGCATTCTTATACCATTGGTGCAATTTCTCCAGAAAACGAAATTATACGGATCCATACCGGGGCTTATTCTTGTCCATTGTGTTTATGGAATACCGATAACTACTTTGATATTCAGAAATTATTATTCAACAATTCCAACATCCATAATTGAAGCTTCGAAAATAGATGGAGCCGGGTTTGGTAGGATATATACAAGTATAATGTTGCCAGTTTCGATGCCAGCTTTTGCTGTCGTTATGATTTGGCAATTTACCTCAATTTGGAACGATTTTCTGTTTGGACTTATAGTTACACCAAATCCTGCTGTTCAACCTATAACAGTTGCATTGAATAACCTTGCCGGAAGTTATTTTGTTGAGTGGAATATCCAAATGGCTGGAGCATTAATCACTGCTTTACCAACATTACTTGTATACATTTTTCTTGGTAGGTTCTTCATGAGGGGTTTACTTGCAGGAAGTCTTGCTGGAACGTGATAGCGTTGAAAAAGTTTTTGAGTTTTTGTAAAATCAAGAGGAAGGTCGCTAAGTTTCAGCCTTTGGTTCAGACACCTACCTGTATAACAAGAAGGCCTGCTGGGTCTTGCTGAATTGTACTTGATTAACGGCGAATGGAGTGTTTCTCATGATAATCAGCGCAAGTAGAAGAACAGACATACCTGCCTTTTTTTCAGAATGGTTTATGCAAAACTTGAGGAAAGGTTACTTACAAGTTGCCAATCCCTTCAACTATCGACAAGTTGTGAATGTTTCTCTAAAAAAAGAAGATGTTGATGTGATAGTATTTTGGACAAAGAATCCTGCTCCTTTCTTGAAGCAACTTGACGATCTTGATGAAATGGGATATCGATATATCTTTCACTTCACTCTCAACGATTATCCGAAAATTTTGGAGCCAAACTTACCAGAACTTTCAGAGAGAATTCAAATTTTCAAAGTTCTTTCCAATAGAATAGGCCCAGAAAGACTAATTCTTCGTTACGATCCTATAATACTTTCCGATGAATATAACTATGAATATCATGAAAAAGCCTTTGAAAAGATCATAAAACAGCTTCGTTACAGCACGAAAATAGTCATCATAAGCTTGCTTGCTGAATACAAAAGCGTGGTAAAAAGACTTAGCCGATTGAAAATCCATCAATCAAGAGAACTTCTTTCCGAAAGCTCTCTTAGGGAGTTTGCCAAACATCTTGCACAGATTTCAAAATGTTATGGCTTGGAAATTCAAAGTTGTGCGCTTGAAATTGATTTATCAAAAGAAGGAATTAAAAAAGGTGCTTGCATAGATTTGGATTATCTGAATCAAATCTTCGATTTGAAGATGTCATTTCCAAAGGATCCTGGTCAAAGGAAAAACTGTGGTTGTGCCTTGAGCAAAGATATAGGAAAATACAACAGCTGCTTGCATAAGTGCGCTTACTGCTATGCAAATAAAAGTTAGCATATGGTACAATTTCATCGGCTTAGTCAAAGGAGTGAACAAGGTTGGCTAGAGATCTCACACAGGGTAGCCTCACAAGAAATCTTTTTTACATGGCCTTGCCCACTATGGGCGGTTTCGCTTTGCAAGCACTATACGACATTGTAGACATGTTTTGGATTGGTCGAATATCCTCGAAAGCAATAGCTGGCGTAGCTGTTTTTTCTTCCGTTTTCTGGATGATCGAGGTTCTAAATGAGATTATAGGAATAAGCTCTGTGTCATTGATCTCCCAAAACTACGGTGCAAAGAATTTTGATAGAACGAATAGGATTATTGAGCAAACGCTTGTTTTCAAAGCATTTGTTGCTGCCATTGCTTCAACCTTGCTAATAGCTTTTCTTCGTTTGCTAATGCAATTCTTTAGTAATGATCAAGACGTTGTTAACTATGGCCTTCAGTATGGATACTGGCGTAGCTTTTTCATGCCGATCTTTTTTATGACATACTCAACATACACAGCCATGCGTCAAACTGGTGAGTCGCGTTTACCCACCGTTATAATGGGGACCAGTGCACTTTTGAATGTCATACTTGATCCGGTATTCATCTTTGATAAAGTTCCCTGGCTTGGAATTAGGGGTTTCGGCATGGGTGTCGCAGGTGCCGCTGTTGCAACAGTTTTATGTACGTTTATAGCCTTTTTCTGGGGATTCGCAGTCCTTTTAAAAGGACATGGGCCAGTAAAAATAACCCTGAAAGGTTTGTTTAGACTTGACAAAGAGATAGATGTAAAACTTCTTTTGATAGGACTTCCAAGTGGGTTTGAAATGCTGTTGAGAAGTTCATCCAACGCTGTATTGGTAAAGATCCTAGGACTCTACGGTGCTAACACGTTGGCTGCCGCTGGGGTTGTTAGCAGATTAGTTGGTCTCGCATTCATTCCTTTAATGGGTTTTTCAATGGGTGCGAGTGCTATTGTTGGACAAAACCTTGGAGCAAACAGAGTCGATCGAGCTGAAAAGACGGTCTGGTTAGCCGCCATCTATGGTTCACTCTTTGTACTTGGGTTTATCGTGTTGGCAAACATTTCACCGAAGGTCATCATTGGTTTGTTTTTGCATGATGCCAATGCGATTGTTGAAGGAATTGCTGCTGTGAGGATAGGATCTTGGTCAATGCTATTTGCTTCTTTTGCAGTATCAATGATGAGTGGCTTCTTTGGTTCAGGCAACACATTGCCCGCAATGTTCGCAAGTGTTGTTGGAAGGTGGTTCGCACAGTTGCCGTATGTGTTACTAGTTGCCTTAGTTTTTAAACTTCCAAGTGTGTATGTTTGGTATTCTTTTATCGTTGCCGAGTTAGCCGAATTGCTATACGCTTATATCGTGTTCACGAAAGGTAAGTGGAAATATTATAGAGTTAGTTAAAACACAATTGATGCGCTTTTTGTGAGATTTTGAACGAGAGTCTGTTCTTCTTTCAAGATTGCCAAAATAATTACACCAAGGTTTGTATTTCGATAATGCGTTTGATCAAAATCTTGCATGACACAGCATTGATGCTCCTTATTTTCAAATGTTTAAGTGTTACCATCTTCTTGCGAGTGTGATGGACTATTATCTGAATTTGCTTGAAATGATTGAGCAATCTGTCAAAAAGGTTTGATTCTTAATGCTGATCTTGGCTTATAGTGTAAAAAAAATATCTTGCGACCCCCGTGCTATTGATATTGACAATCTATGTGTTTCACAAATAAAGTGTTCTTCATTATGACAATTTCATCAACGTTAATTTTCTCTTCCAAAAATCTTTGTTTTATCAACCAAGCTCATACTATGGATATATTCCATAGAAAGATTCAGATCTCTTTTTTATCGTTTTCATATTGTTTCCAGAGTAAAAGTTCTTAGGAAACTTTTACTTGAATTCGTGAGATACGAGAGCTTGATTATCCATCATTTTTTGAATTGTCCTTGTATAAAAAAGCCGGTGCTTTAAAAGCACCGGCCAGTTCTTGCTAAACGTCATCTGTCACTTAGCGGCAACTGGTTTGGGGAAGCTCAAGGTATTTAAGCCAAGAAGTTTCATGATTGTCTTTGCAATATCCGTGTTGTCCATAAATCCAACAAACTGCTCTGCTCCTGGGCCAAAAGCGAAAATTGGTACTGGTCCAGCAGTGTGATCATGTGTTGTCCAGCCGATTCTGAGTTTTTTGCTCACGACTTCGGATAGTGCGTTAGCTTTGTTGGAGGCACTTTTGATGTAATTGAATTCCTCCAAAGAGATTTCTACACCAAAGAAATCTAAAGCTTCACGTTTAAATGTTTCATAATCGTCAAGTTTGACTTTGCTCAAGAAGCTGTCAGCTGTTCCTTTCACTTTCCTAGCCTTTTCAACATCGATCATGTAACCACCATTAGAAAGCGATAGTCCACCAGTTTCATGGTCACCGGTAACAACTACAAGTGTGTTTCCATCCCTAGCTGCAAATTCAATAGCGACTTTAACAGCATTGTCAAACTCAATCATTTCCTTCCATGTCCAGTACACATCATTTACGTGGCAAGCCCAATCAATCTGTGATCCTTCAACCATTATTATGAACGGTTCACCACTGGCCGAAAGGATCTGCAAAGCTTTTTCCAACATTTCATCGAGTGTTGGTTGTTCAGCTCGACGAACAGGTACTGCGTCGAGATGACTTGAGGCAAAAAGAGCTAGCAATTTTTGATTTTGCGTCCCAACAGAGACAAGCTCATTCTTTTTAGTTATGTAAGTGTATCCTGCTTTTTTCATTTGTTCAATCAAGTTCTTTCCATCAGTTCTCCTACCACCGGCATCAGTCGGCAGGAACCATCCGTATCCACCACCCATTATTACGTCGATACCAGCCGTTGTAAGTTGTTCAGCAAGTGTGAATTCATCATCTCTATTTGCAACATGTCCATAGAAAGCAGCTGGAGTAGCATGCGTGATTCTACAACTGACAACTAGACCAGTTTTGAAACCTCGATCTTTAGCGATTTCAATCATGCTTTGGACTATTTCTCCGTTCGGTAGTATTCCAATACTTTTGTTCAACGTTTTAAAGCCACTTGCAAGAGCTGTTCCAGCAGGTGCCGAGTCAGTTACCCATGAATCGTAAGAATATGTGGTCGAGAGACCAGTGTAGGGCATCTTCATAATGTTAAGAATCTTGTTTTCCAAAATACTTGCTAAGACGATTTGATTTGCCGCCATGCCATCGCCAATCATATAGATGAGGTTCAGTGCAAATACCGAAAAGCTCAAGCTTACCAAAAGTAACACCGTAAGGAACATCTTCACAAGAACCACCCCCATAGGTTAGCGTTCATCATAAATCTATTCTACAATCATTAAAAACATCTGCAATTTTTTTGAAAGAGCTTAAACTTTTCTGAAAGAGTTTAAACAAGATAGGACATACAACTTTGATAAGGCAATATTGATAGACTTATCACGAATGAATTTGAGGCAATTGAAAAGTAATCTTTCTATTTAGAACCAACGAAAATTTCTATTTGAATCCCATACGCAGCTATTACACATTTTCAAAACGATATTTATCTGTGTAGGTTGGTTTTGACCTTGAAGACAAAGTTTTAGACCAAAGAGCTGGTAAACAAACTAAGGAATTCTAAATAGCAATCAAACAATTTGGTATAACTATTGCAGATAACGAATAAACGTAACAACCATGTTTCGGTCAAAATGCTTAAGAACTGGCAAGAGAAAGGTGTTTGTGAATTCCAAATGATAACATATAACAAAATGTGAATAATAAGCAATAGCTCAATATAAAGAGAAAGGAAGGGAAAATCTTCATATTTTGCTGAATTCTACCCAGAATCCTTACTCTGTTTTTATTTTGCCTGATTCTGCCTAATTTCTACACTTGACAACTATCTGGGTAGGCGGATACAAGTTAGTTAGTAAATTTATCTAACTAATCGAGGTGAGTTTGCTTTTGACACAGTCAGAAATCTCTGTTATAAAGATCATTCGTGATTCGACCGTTATCTCGAGATCTGAGATAGCTCGCGCTGCAAATTTGACCAAACCAACAGTTTCACGAATTGTGGAAAACCTTATTTCCCGGAGTGTTGTTAAACCGATTGCTGTAGGTAAAAGCACCAAAAAGGGCGGGCGCAAACCGATTCTCCTGAGTTTCAATCCCAGTTACAGGTATGTGGTTTGTCTGGATATTGGGGGTACTAAACTGAGGGCAGCACTGACAAATCTTGAAGGAGAAATTGTTCACTCGATTGATGAGTTTACTGGTAATATCGACAGCCAAACTAGCTTAATAAAAAAGATAGTCGAGACTACAAAAAGACTCTACAGGAGAGAACACAAAATACTTGGCATTGGTATAGGTATCCCAGGAACAGTCGATTCAGCAACAGGTTTCGTCTACTACATACCTTCTTTTGATTTACGAGACATCAATTTAGCACAGGTAGTTTCAAGAGAACTTGACTATCCCGTTTTCGTTGGGAATGATGTCAATCTAAGTGCATTGGGGGAATTCTGGAAAGGTGCGGCAAAAGGTTTCAAACATGCGTTACTTGTATCACTTGGAACTGGAACCGGTGCAGGATTGATAATTAACGGGCAGTTATATGAAGGCAAAAAGGGTATGGCTGGCGAAATAGGTTATCTTGTGACAGATTGGTCCATAGAACGGAATCTTGACTTTAGATTCGGCCCCCTTGAGTATTGGTTTTCTGGGTATTCCTTCAAGCACAAATTGACTGAACTTGGAAGAAACATAACGGTAAAAGAATTATTCGAAACAGGGTTAAACGATCAGGAACTGAGTAAAATCTTGGTACAAGGCTTGGAACATCTTGCGATCGCTATAGCTAATGCTATTTGCCTTTTGGATCTTGATGCTGTTGTTATTTCCGGTGGTATAGGTGCTAACCAGTACGAAAAGATAATGAAAGTAATCATGCCAGTAATAAATCGTTTAGTACCGAAAGAAATACTTGAGAACGTTGTGTTTAAATGCACGAAACTCGGGGATCTTGGCGCTATTTTAGGAGCTTGTTACTGGGTTCAAAAAGAAATGTTTGTCATCTAAACCCTAGGGAGGTGAATATATGAAGAGGCTTATGATTCTTACCTTGGTTATCCTTCTCGTAGTTATTTCATCTGCTAAAACAAAAATTGTGTACTGGCAGTATTACTTTGAGGCAAAAGTCAAGGCTATTGACACATTAGTTCAGAAGTTTCAACAACTCAACCCTGATATCGAAGTCGAACATGTCACTTTTCCCTACGAAACTTTCAACGAGAAAGTTGCAGCATCGATACCAGCAGGAACTGGTCCAGATGTGGTAAATCTTTACTACGGTTGGTTACCAAGATACGTACTAGCAGGCTACCTACAGCCATTACCAGAGAATGTCTTCTCGGACGAATTCATAAAAACCAATTTCTTTGAATTCGTGCTAGATGGAATAAAATTCGCGGGTAAAAAGTACGCATTGCCAGTTGCGGTTAGAAGTTTGGCTTTGATTTACAACAAAGACCTTTTCAAGGAAGCTGGTCTGGACCCAAACAAACCTCCAAAAACTCTGGATGAACTGGTTCAATATGCAAAGAAACTTACAAAATACGATAGGCAAGGTAACATCATTCAGGCAGGTCTAGCAACTCAACCATCTGGGCAAGGGCATCACTGGATCAGAGAAATCCTTGTGAGACAATTTGGTGGGACACCATATACTCAAGATAACAAACAAGTTACTTATCACTTAACACCAGAAGCGCTGAAGTTTTATACTGATCTGATAACTGTTCACAAAGTTGGCTTTCCAGGTTTCATGAACGATGATATAACAGCTTTTATGTCTTCAGGGGCCGCGATGAATATCGATGGGTCTTTTAGAATCGCCGCTCTTAAGAGATCTGGTATCAACTTTGGCATAGCTGAATTACCTGAGTACAATGGAATTAAGTCGAATTTTGCATCCTTCTGGGCGAATGCGATAACCGTAAATGCTACTGGACAAAAATTTGAAGCTGCGGTGAGGTTCCTCAAATTCCTGATAAGCGAAGAAGTCATGGAATACTGGCTTGAAGCTGTTGGTGAACTACCTGCAAAACCGCAAGTAGCAATGAAGTACTACAACGATCCTGTTTATGGCCCCTTCTTGAAAGGATTAGAATATGCCCACGCTACCTTCTTTGTTGACGAGTTGCCACAAAGACAAGTGATTATGGATGCCGTGGACAAAGTCTGGCTCAAAAATGTTGACCCAGCAATTGCTTTCAAGGAAGCTGCAGCTCAGGAACAATTGATCCTGGATAAATTTTGGGCGTCGGTAGGTAAGTGATTTTTCTCTTTATTTCTAATTGCGCACGGCTTTGAGGCCGTGCGCTTGAAAGGTGATATACATGAAATTGAGACACAAGAGAGTTTTAACTGCCTATTTATTTCTTGCAATTCCATTGCTATTTTTCGTTTTAGTTAGATTTTACCCGATGCTCTATGCTTTCAGTATAAGCTTTACAAACTGGAACATAGCTAGTCCAAAAAGACAGTTCGTTGGATTCGCAAATTATCTGGCAATTTTCAATGATCAGATTTTCCTGAAATCTTTGATTAATACACTCAAATATGTTACTTATGGTGTTCCATCAGTTATCGTAATCTCTTTATCGATAGCTATTGTCCTGAATAACATTTCGAGAGCGCAAGGTTTCTATAGATTAACTGCCATGATGCCTTACATTACACCCATGGTTGCCACAAGTTGGGTATGGCGATGGATGTATCAGAGACCTCCTACTGGTGTGATCAATAGGATTCTATCAATGTTTGGACTTCCTACAAGAATGTTTTTGTTCAGTACCACAGAAGCTTTACCTTCAATTGTTGCAACCACAGTTTGGGTAGAACTGGGTTATTGTACTTTAATTTTTCTCGCAGGTCTTCAGAATATCCCAAAAGAATACATAGAAGCCGCAAGAATTGATGGGGCTAACCGTCGTCAAACATTTTTTAGGATAACCATACCTTTGCTGAATCCTGTGATAGTTTTTCTCATTATTATAGAGACTATAAATTTTCTGAGAATCTTTACTCAAGTCTACAATATGACTGATCAAGCTTCCGGTGGACCGCTCAATTCAACAAAACCTTTAGTGTTGTACATATACCAAAAAGCATTCAAATCATTCGAAATGGGAATTGCTTCTGCTGCCACTGTAATTCTTTTCGTAATAATATTAGGGATAACCATCTTTCAGTTGAAGGTTCTTAACAGAAGAATAGATTACTGATGAGGTGAATGAGATGACAAAGATTGATCGATTTATTGTGATAATAAGTTATGTGATTTTGTCACTTTTAATAATTGTGATGGTTTTCCCATTTATATGGATGGTTGTTAGCTCCCTAAAACCATTTAAGGAAATATATAAACCCTACTTTTTCCCCAAAACGCCGACTCTCATTAATTACTTTGAAATTCTTACCCATTCTTTTTTTCCAAAGTGGTTTGAAAATAGTCTAATAGTGGCAATTGCTACTACTCTATCGGTTATGTTTTTTGACAGCTTGACTGGATATACCCTCGCAAAGTTTCAGTTTCCCGGGAAAAACATCATCTTCATTTTCATCTTGAGCACATTGATGATTCCTACTGAGATGTTGGTCATCCCATGGTACATAATGTCTACAAAACTGGGTTGGGTCAATACACACTGGGGAATAATGTTCCCAGGAATGATAACAGCTTTTGGGATATTCCTTATGAAGCAATTTTGCGAAACTATTCCAACAGATTTACTTGATGCTGCTAGAATTGATGGCATGTCAGAGTTTGGAATTTTTCTTCGCGTTGTATTACCGCTTGTAAGGCCAGCTCTGGCCTCACTTGCAATTTTGAACTTTATAGGAAACTGGAATGCTTTTCTTTGGCCATTGATTGTTACTTCGCAACCTAAAATGTACACTTTACCTGTTGGTCTGGCATTTTTTTCTAGCGAAAATCTGATGCGTTGGGAGATGATAATGACTGGTGCCACAATTTCTACCATACCCTTGATAATTGTTTTCTTGATTCTGCAACGGCAGATTATAAGAGGAATAATGTTGTCTGGCTTGAAAGGTTGATCAAATGAAAATAATTGACTCTCACGTGCATTTTATATTAAATGCCCAGATCAGAAACACTCAAGATCCATGGATTAAAGCAGAGCAAGAAAAATGGAGAATCGCTTGGGGTTTTCAAGAACCCGAAGAGATTACGGACTTTCATAAATTAGCAAAACTTTGGATTGAGGAAACGAAAAAACATAACTTAGAAAAGGTAGTCTTTGTGACCGCCAGTGGTAACGAGCAAATGATTGAACTTGTAAAACTTTGCCCGGAGAAATTTGTTGGATATGCGCATCATAACATAGAGAATCAGAATGCTGCAGAGCTTTTGGAGAAGGCTCTTGAACAAGGACTGCGTGGCTACAAAATTCTTGGCACATTGGTGAAGACCCCATTAAATGATCCAAAATTTTATCCGGTGTGGGAGGTAGCAAATAAATACGAAATACCTGTTCTAATTCATTTTGGTATCGTCGGTGCAGCAGGTGGAATTGCTTTTGGGGTAAACATAAACCCACTTGTAATCCACGATGTGGCAAAGAATTTTAAAAGGATTAAGTTCATTATTCCCCACTTTGGTTGTGGTTATCTGTTCGAAACCCTAAATCTTTGCTGGGCCTGCCCAAACGTTTATGTAGACACAAGTGGATCAAATCAATGGATGAGATGGATGCCGTACGACGTTAACCTTGAGACACTTTTCAGAAAGTTCAAAGAGACTATTGGCTCTCAAAGGATAATCTTTGGTACCGATTCGAGCTGGTTTCCAAGAGGTTTCGTAAAAGCATATCTTGACGAACAATTGAAGGCTATGGTTTATGTAGGATATCGTCAGCAAGAGATTGATGATGTTTTGTACGGCAACATTTCTAAGATCCTCAATTTATAGGGAGGCACAAAAAGATGCATGTGTATAGAAAACTTGTCTTAGAAAAATCGTTCGAAAATTGGAAAAAGTTGGCCGAGCACTATTTTTCTATAAATAAAGCACATCTTTTGATGCTATACAAAACAGCTATTGTTCCAAAACATGTTGCAAAAATGATAGGAAAGGCATTAGAAAATTTGGAAATTCAAGACCTGAGGCTCACTGAAGACGTGGAAGATATGATCTTTTTAATTGAAAAAATTCTAGGGGAAAAGATAAGTCCCGAAATAGCAGGATATCTTCATGTAGCCAGAAGTAGGAATGATGTGGATGCAACAATATTTAGGATGGTCGTAAGGGAAAGGCTGATTCAGTTAATCAACGAACTGACTAATTTTCTTGAAATTCTGATTGAAATAATGAGTCAAAACCTTGAGACGTATTTACTGCTTTATACACATGGACAGCCCGCACAGGTGTCAACATTGGCGCATTTTTTGGCAGCCATCTTTGAGGATGTTTACGAATCACTAGAGATACTTTTCTGGTCTTACAAATCAGTAAATCACTGTCCCATGGGTGCAGCAGCGATAACAACTACAGGATTTGGGATAGACAGAGAAATGGTTGCAGAATATCTTGGTTTTGAAAGACCACTTCAGAACT
>JBEPZZ010000054.1:0-1962 GCA_041640575.1 Pseudothermotoga sp.
AACCATTTCTTGACTCTGGTTGATGTTTCAGGAACAGTTGGAACAGAAATCGAACGAATATCTGGGAAGGAACTGCAACCTCAACACTTGAATTCACTTGTGAATCAGTACATCTCAATTGAATTTTCTGGCGGAAGACTGATGGGACTCTTAAAAAGCTATCAGTACACGCCAAGCAGGTATGCGATTGGTTTTTATTTCTCTGGAGCTTCCAATGTTTTCAGAAAGGATATTCCTCCATTTAAAAAAGATGACATACTGTTGTCAGTAAACGGCGTGGAAATCCGAAACAATGTTGACTTGGTGAGAACATATCAACTTTTGCAAGTAGGTCAAGATGGCGTTTACCTAGAAACAAATGGTAACAAAGTCACGTGGTTTGAGCATGGATTCCCAGACATTGTTAAAGTTACTTTGATGCGTGAGGGAGAAAGAACAGTTATTTCAGCCGATAGAAAAGTATTGACTGCAATTTTTGAAGAACCTGGTGCCTTCAAGCCAAGTATTTCAAATATGAAAATGGAAAATCCTATTGAAATTGTGACTGTAGCAGTTGATAGATGTAATAAGATACTTTTGATGATGTATCAGTCTCTCTTTGGAATGAGGTCGCGTGAAACAGGGGGATTTGTTGGGCCAGTTGGCCTTGTTTCAATTGTGTCAGAAGCAGCAAAGATTGGTTTAGAACAGATATTAACCCTCATTGCGTTCATAACCATGAGCCTTGGAATCTTCAATCTCCTTCCGTTACCTGCTTTGGATGGCGGCCGTATTGCTTTTTCGCTGTTTGAAGTAGTTACGAGAAAGAAAGTGAATCCAAAGGTAGAAGCAATTATACATACTGTTGGCTTTATTCTACTTATGATGTTCATGGTTTTTGTCACTTTTTCTGATGTAGGTAGGTTGCTTGGAAGATGACGAGAGCAATAAAAATTGGAGAAGTCACCATAGGCGGCGGAAATCCGATAGTGATACAATCAATGACAAATACCAGAACGGTTGATGTAGAAACCACGGTGCGACAAATAATTCAGTTACAGATGGTAGGCTGCGAGATAGTTAGGTTAGCGGTGCCTGATCTTGAAAGTGCGGTTGCTTTGAAACAAATAAAAAGTAGGGTCTCAATACCACTTGTTGCAGATATACACTATGACTACAAATTAGCTATAGAGTCTATCAAAAATGGCGCTGACAAAGTCAGAATCAATCCAGGAAACATTGGTTCAAAGTGGAAAGTGCAGGAACTAGCAAAAGTTGCACGTGAATTTCAGGTTCCAATTCGTGTTGGGGCGAACAGCGGTTCTATACCTAGGGATTTTGAGCATCTCGATTTTGCTAGCGCACTCGCCGAAGCAGCACTTAGGGAAGTCAGATATCTAGAAGAAGTTGGATTTGAAAATATAGTCGTTTCTGTAAAGAGCAGTGATGTGTTGGAAACTATCAAAGCGAACGAGTACATAGCTACCAAGATTGACTATCCAATTCATCTCGGCGTTACAGAAGCAGGGACTTATGAAATGGCAGTGATTAAGTCTTCTGCTGCTATGGGTTATCTTCTGTTGAAAGGCATTGGTGACACGGTGCGAATATCTATAGCTGGAGATCCTACGACAGAAGTCATTGTGGCAAAGAAGCTTTTAATAGCGTTGCATCTTAGGAAGGGAGGTCAAGTAATAGCTTGTCCCACCTGCGCACGATCGGAGATCAATGTAGAAGAGATAGCAAAAAGAATAGAACCATTAGTTGAACAGACGAATCTAACAGTGGCTGTGATGGGTTGCGTAGTCAATGGGATAGGGGAGGGAAAGCATGCCGACATCGGTGTTGCTGGAACGAAAACCGGTATAGTAGTCTTCAAGAAAGGCAAAATTTTAAAAACAGTTTCACATCAATCATTAGAGGAGGAGTTAAAAGAGCTAATAAGGTCGATGACTCAAATAAATTCCTAGTCGAAAGTAACCT
>JBEPZZ010000054.1:1972-11940 GCA_041640575.1 Pseudothermotoga sp.
GACTAATTTATTAGCTTGAAACACAAACAATTAGAATTTTCCCCAAGTACATTCCAAATTTTCATCAATGAAGGCGGCAAATATTTCACGGTTCCACTTTAAGTTAATTATCGAGTAATTTCGTCGAAATATCCTTCTTTTACAATTTTACTGGAGGTGAGTAGAATGAATGTAAATTTTTCAGTAAGTGCTAAGTCCTTGTCCCATACACTTACAGAAGTTAGAGCGAGAAATTTCACAATCTACATTGATGAACCACCAAATCTTGGTGGGCAAGATAAGGGGCCTACTCCTGTCGAATTCGTACTTGCAGCACTCGCTGGATGTATAAATGTGGCTGGAAGTCTCGTAGCGAAAGAGCTGAATATCAAAATCGAAGATTTAGAGATTCAGATCAATGGAACACTTGATCCAGCCAAATTTCAAGGCAAGCAAACGAGTGAAAGGGCGGGCTTTAAAAATATTGATGTAAAGATTAAAGTTAAATCGAATGCAAGCCCCGAACTTCTTGAAAAATGGTTGAATACACTCAAGGATCGTTGTCCAGTTTCCGATAATTTATCCAATCCAACACCAGTGAATATCACACTTGAAAAGCAGTAAAGAGATTATATGGAAACGAATTAAGCCCGGTTTCCGCCGGGCTTAGTTTTTTTTACCTTTTAAAAATGCGGGGCCTTTTTGACCCCGCTACGAAAAATTCGGTTGGTAGCCCCACCGCTCTACCTAATATCCCTGAAAGTCGAAAACTATTCTTCAAGCATGACAATTAAGACATTCTTTGGATGTACAACAATTTTCTTGACGAGCTTGAAAATTGCTTGCTTTTGAATTTCAAAGTCATCTTCCACAAGGGCTTGTTTGAAGCTTTCGAGACGCTGAATGATTTCCTCTCTTGAAGGTACAGGTACATCGCTCTCTTTGAGCTTTTCGATCAATGTTTGCTTTTCGGCACTCAGTTCTTGGGCTTTTTGGACAATTGCGTCCAAACTGATGCCCTTTGCGATCGCTTCAGCTACTCTTTGCTCTGCTTCTTCTATTTCTTTTAGCCTTTGCACAAGTTCAAGCCTTTTTGCATTCTGAAGTTCTGCTCGGGTTTTGTAGATGTTCACATACTCTTCTGATAGCTTCTCGACATCAATTTCTGCAAGCCTAAGCTTAATGAATTCAAGGACATACTTCTCTGCATAGTCTTTTCGCACAGCAAGATACTCATGTTCATCGTTGTCACAGCGATAGGTTGGATATCTCGCGTGTGGACAAGCATGCAAGCGCTGGCCACAAATGCCGCAAACAAGTTTGCCACTCAACAACCAGAAGTACTTATGAAACGGACTTCGAACTTGGTTTTGCTTCAGCTTCTCTCTAACAGCTTCAGCAAGCGGGCCTGTGATGATTGCTGGAATCTTTCCTTCTGCAATGACAGGCTGACGATTGCTGTCAAATTGTCGTCTTTGCCGATTCCAAATGTATGTACCGAGATATTTGGGATTACGAATGATGTCATATAGAGATGATGCAGCCCATGGCTTTCCATTGCGGAGCAGTCCATGTTCATTGAGATACTTTGCGATGGAGAGGACAGAATAATCTTCGCTGTAGAGTTCAAAGATCTTCTTCACGATCTCGGCTTCAGCTTCGTTTATCTCAAGCTTTTTGCGTTTACGTTCACCGTCCTTAACTTCTACAAGCTTATAACCGAAAGGAGGGCAACCACCGAGCCAATATCCCTGTAATGCTGCTTCCTTTGTTTTTCGCAATTGTTCTTCTTTCATGTATTCCCTTTGGAACCAGTTTATGTCTGAGAGGATCCATCTCAAGAGTTTCCCACTTGCGCTTGTGGGATCAATTCCTTCAAGTGCCGAGACGACAAGAACGTTTTTCGATTCAAGCATTCTGGTATAGCGTCTATCTTCAATATCATCACGAAAAAAGCGATCGAATTTCTCAACCACGATGACGTTATAAGAGCCTTCAAGCGCTTTTGCGATCATCTTCTGAAACTCGACACGCTCAGTTTTGCCACCAGAGTCCTTCTCTTGAAAGATATCGACGACGATCCAACCCTGCCGCTCACAGAACTGTCGGCAGGTTTTTATTTGCGTCTCGATACTTGTCTGAGTTTGATGCTCTGTGCTAACGCGGGCATAGATTGCGGCACGTTTCATGTCATTCGACCTCAATGAGTTTCAGCATGCTCATTTACCTGTCACAATTGTGCATTCAAAGAACTTCAGTTTTTTATCCGCAACGTAAGCGATCTTTAGTTTTCTGTCTGGTGGGTTGGCTCCAATAGGCAGATACGAAATCGAGGCACCATACGACTCTGGTGTAACATGCAAGTGACTCAAAGGGATCACAATAAACTGTTTGTCAAAGGCAAGGTCCTTAGTTTCAACCGAATACACCGTGAACGATTTCGAACTCAGGTAGCCATAGTATGCATCTTTGATAACCAACGGTGACTCTTTGCCATCATTGTCTGTGAAAGTTGAGAGAAATGGGACAAATTCCATAGACTTGCGAGGAATAAACTCAAGCCTTAGTGCGTGACCATATCCAAATACATCCGTGATGGTCACTCTGAGAACAAAGTCTTCGTTCTGAAAGATGAAGTCTTGACCTTCTGCGAAGACAAAGCACATAACGAACACAGTAAGTATCAAAACAAGCCACGCTCTCATCGACACACCTCCTTTTCAATATTTTCTGAACAACGCAACGACTTTGCCAACAATCCTAACATTCAACGGACGATTCAACACGATTGGTTCATACTTTGGGTTAGTGCTGTAGAGGAGTACTACATGATCTTGTGGCTTGTAGACCTTTACGAAAGCACAGGGGAAAGGATCTTCGAGAACGACAACTATCTTGTCTCCGTTGTTGTACTGCACTTCTGGATCGACAACGACATAATCACCATCGTGGATCTCAGGTTCCATTGAGTCACCATAGACGCGCACCCCGAACTTCCCCTTTGAATGTTCGGGAATAGGAATGTGATCAATCACGACGCTCCCCTCCGGATACACACCCGCGTTCCCAGCACATACACCGTTATAGACAGGTATATAACGCAGATCGAGCTTGACGGATTCTTTTGGTAAGTCGGAGAGTCCAAGCAAATAATCGACACTAACGTTGAAAAATGCAGCAATTCGCTCAAGCATATCCATGGATGGTTGAGCACGTCCTGTCTCATAAGCTGATAAGGTTTTGAACGAGATATTCAATTTCTCTGCTATCTCAGACTGCTTTAAGCCCTTTTGCAAACGAAGATCTCGTAATCTCTGAGCGAATATCGACATTTCATCACCACTCAGATTGTACATAAGCCTGTACCCCCTTTCTGCCAGTAGTAACAAATTCAAGAGTTGTAATCACGATGTTTCATCTTCTTTACATAACTCTATTGACAACAGAGTTATCTTGTGTTCTAATCTTAATAGAGTACAAGGAGGTGACTCTACTGTGTTGAGAATCCGAGAACTAAGAGAGCAAAAAGACCTAACGCAAGAAGCACTGGCAAAGAGAGCAAACCTTTCTCCAAAAACAATTTCGTGCTACGAGCGAGGTAAAGCTATGCCGAGTTTTCGTGCTCTTGTACGCATCGCAAAGGCTCTAAACGTACCCATAGATATACTACTCGAACCTGAAACAAAGGAAACAAAAGAGAAAGAGGAGGTGAAGGCATGACGAACGGATTTTATCGACAACTTGCGGAGTTGTTGATTGAGCTTCCGCGGGCGAGGCGGATTTTGGAGAGGGGGAGTATGAATGGCAAGAATGCGGATGGTGAAAGCAGACAAGATTCCGATTTGCAGGTTGATCGAGGAGAACACAGACTCCCAAGCCTCTGCAATGATGCAAGCAGAGTTGTTGAAAAAGAAGTACTTAAAAGGTGAGAAACTTGAAGACCAATTAAAAGAAAGACTCAAGAAAACAGATCCACAAGCTTACCACATGTTATGCGAAATCGACAAACAACAAGATCAAGTAATTGCCGATGTTCTTTACTATTCAGAGTATATTCGCAAAATTAATTATTTATCGAACAAGCTTCTTAAGCGATTTGATGTTCAAGGCGAAAGGAGGGAGGCGCATGACAGTTACAGGAATTACCTTTTTGGATTGTTTGGATGAAGAGGTAAAAAAAGCACCCGCAGAGATTCAAGCGGGACTGAAGGAAATATTTGGAAACGTGGTTATCCAATCCGTGCTTTCCAAGAAAGATTTTATACCAACTTTTTGGGAAATGAAAGAAAAAATAGCGGAAGATCTCTTTTACATTGCGCTCAATTACATTTCTCGCGCGCTAAAGTGGGCAGAAGCAGAGGTTATAGGTGAGGTTAATGAAACAAAGGTTATCGTGCTGCGAGACGGAAGGTTCTACGAAATTTATGTAGAAAAAAACGGAAAAAAAGTATGGATTGCGACTTATCTCGGAAAATGGGCATATCAACGTGCAAAGACGATTCTAAAAAGACTCCAGAGGGGGGTAAAAGCATGAATGAGATTCTTCCTGAAAATGTGGAAAAGGAACTGGTAATTACAACGAAAGATATAGAAGTTGTATCGCAACAATATAAATTGTTTCTTGAACTTCAAAAGAACGTACTCCAACCCAATGTAGACTACGGTTTTCCCACTGGAAAACATTCAAACTGGGAAGGGACAAAGCCGAGTCTGTACAAAGCTGGCGCAGAAAAACTTGCAAAAATATTCAAACTGTATGTTGATTACATTCCAGAACACATTCATGAAGATGAACACCTTGTATTCTACAGATTCAAAGCAAATGTTTACCACATGCCAACAGGGAAGTTAGTAGCTCATGGTTACGGTGCTTGTTCGAGCAAAGAACGAAAAGGATGGGATGAAAATCCGCTGGCATTTGTTAACAATATTGTAAAAATAGCTCGCAAAAGAGCTTTTGTAGATGGGATTTTAACAGCGACAGGAGCAAGTTCTGCATTTACACAAGATCTTGAAGATGAAGAAGAACAAAAGGAAGAAGAAAAAAAGATCACAGATAAACAAATGAAACTATTGCAAGGGCTAATCACAGAGATCGTCAAACTAACAGAATGCAATCGGGATGAGTTTGTAAACGAGCTTAAGCAGAAATATGGTGTACAACATGCAAATGAATTAACAATTGGTCAAGCTTCCATAATTATTGATGAACTACAGAAAAAAATAAAAGAAATAAAAGAGCAGGGCTGACCCTGCTCTTTTTGGGAAGTGATGCAGATGGACGTATTCCAAGTTGTGGGGAACTTCTGGGCGGAGTACGAACGGGCACCACTGAATCACTGTGCGGTGGTTCTATACTTCAGACTTCTCCACGAAGCGGAGAGAAGATCATGGAGCGGTCCGTTCAAACTCTCCTGGAGTTACCTGCAGGGGGTCCTGGGGCTGAGCAGGAGCACTCTTGCCAGGGTAATCTCCGATCTGAAGTCTCGGGACCTAATAGTTTATGAAAGAGATGGAAAGCTTGGCGTTTTCTGGTTCAACTTAGATCGGTGCGATAATCGAACTGATGATCGAACCGATGATCGAACCAATCATCGAACCAATGTTGATCGGTTCGATAATCGAACTGATGATCGAACCGATGATTATATTGATCAGAACTCAAATAGCGATAATTTAGACCCAAGCTTTGACGACCAAGAAGGAACACCTGACAAGAAAGAGAAGAAAGAAAAGACAGAGAAGAAAGAAAAGAATCAAAAGAAAGAAGAGAAAGAAAAGAAAGAAGAGAAAGAATATATTGCACACCCTAACGGGTGTGTGTCCTCACGAAAGTTTGAGAAGCAAACCAACTTTCGTGAGGACCAAACCGAGCCAATGTTTGATCTCGGCAAAGAAAGATCAGATCCGACACCTTACAAGAAACTGATACAGCTATACCATGCTATTTGCAAAACTTTACCTCGAGTGCAAGTGTTAAATGAGACGCGCAAGCGGTTGTTACGCGCCCGCTGGAAAGAGTACCCCAACTTGGAATTCTGGAAGGAGTTTTTCGAACGTGTCGAAGCCAGTGACTTCCTTTGCGGTCGTTTAGAACCTCGTGATGGACGACCCCCATTCATTGCTGATTTTGAGTGGATCATACGCCCCAACAACTTTGCAAAGATTCTGGAAGGCAGGTATGACAATCGCAAGCGCGATGAATTTGATATCGAACTTGAGAAGCTTGCGAGAAAGTGGGGTGTTGAAAATGAAAGATAGTGAAGTTGAAAATGTGATTATCACTGCTGCAACATATGTGAAGCAGGAAATGCATCAATTGCTGGAAGATATACGAAAAGAGCGTGAACAAATAAATGCATATGTAGGTTTAGATAAACAACTCACAGAGTTTTTGAAACAAAAAACATCCGCAAAAGATGTCATAACTGCAATTAATGTTC
The DNA here is from genome assembly GCA_041640575.1 of Pseudothermotoga sp. Taxonomy (GTDB): domain Bacteria; phylum Thermotogota; class Thermotogae; order Thermotogales; family DSM-5069; genus Pseudothermotoga. The sequence goes on from JBEPZZ010000054.1 coordinate 8,395, forward strand.
TTCTTCAAAATGCTAACCAAAGTCCAGTGAATGAAGTCACACTCTGCACAATCCTTGATGCCGCTGAGGTTATACGAATAAACAAAAGCGACTCGTTATTCAACGCCAGACTTGTTCATTCTGCGAATGGAATTATTGTTGAAAGATATGTGCCAGCAGAAAAATTCAAAAAGCACATTATAGATCGTATTCGTGAACGCTTTGATGGTGATGAAATCAGAAATGCAGAAAAAAGACTTGGTTCCCTTGATTCATTATCTATACAGCAGTTACGAGAGCTGAAAGAAAGATTGCTTGAGAAAAAGCAAAAGGTAAAAGTGAAAAGTGAGGTGTAAGCATGATATTGATTGCTTTCATTTTAGGTGGAATATGTGGATATGTATTGGCTGCGGTAATGTGCATAAGCTCTGAAAATCTTGAAAATAAGCAACTTAGGATGGAAAATGAAGCAATCAAACAAGACCGTGATTATTGGAAATATCAAGCTCTTGGTGCAAGAAGGCTACACCCGAGGACGGAAGTAGCTTCTGGGGGCGGAAGCGATGGGGAAAAAGTCTCGAAATAAAGGTTATAGGGGCGAACACGAGCTTGTGTGCCTACTCAAGAGGGCTGGGATCAACGCAGTTAGAGTACCGTTGTCGGGAGCTACCGAATTTGCGAAGGGTGACGTGCTTGTAGAAGGAAGGACGTGTGAAGTGAAGCTAAGAAAGGCGGGGTTTAAGGAGTTGTATAGGTGGATTGAAGGTAAGGATTTGCTGTTTTTGAAAGCAGATAGGAAAGAGTACTTGGTCGTGATGAGGGTAAAAGATCTTGTTGAGCTGCTGAAAGGAGGAAAGCGATATGTGGAAAGCAATTCGAGATGACAGGGCGTGCTTTGTATTTGAAGATGTTGAAAAGGCGCGGGATTTTCTCACTGCGCTTTCTGCGATTGTGTCGTTGTACACAGAGGATCGTGGAACGATTTATGAGATAAGGGACATTGAAGATATTACGATAACAATTCAGTTCAAGGCGGATATCAAAGAGTTTAAGGGAGGAGGGAGGAATTATGAAGGTGTACGTGTTAAATAATGGAGAGAAGACTTTGTTTTTTGCTGGTACACTTACAAGGCAGGTATGGAAACAAATAAAAGTGCAGTGTAAATGGTACTTTGGATGGAATAAGATAAATGTTTTAAGAGTTGGTAATGAAGTCTACCTCATGGACGGACAAAAGATAGAGACGCTTCGAAAAGAATTTTTTGAAAAGAAGGGGGTGGCTGTTTGACTACCCTTTCTTTCATAGTAAAAGAAGCACCAATAACAGTTGAGGACACGATTCAAATTCTTCAACAGTACAAACCCGCTGTGATGAAAGTATTCAGAAACAAAGTCAATCTGTATTTTGACAGGGAAAGAAAAGAAATCAGGCTTGAGATACCTACGGGTGGATTCTATTGCAAGAAGGTTGTTTATTATCAACTTTCATATAGGGTCTTGGGATTGGAAGAATTGATCAAGCCCGTCACCATTTTGAAACTCGTAGATGAATGGTTTGAAATGCTGTCTCCAAGACAAGCGGAAGCATTATTCTGGAGGTATGTTAATCACGACTTTGAAACAGTGGCGGATATTCAGGATTGGCGCATCAGATATAAAACACTGTCATATGAGCAAATTGCGGAAAGAATGGACTGCACACCACAGACAGTATACGAATATGTGAAACAAGGCTTGAAAAAGATCGTGAAAATCTGTAATCGAACTTGACACCCTGATAAAAATGTGGTATACTTTGTTACGATAGGAAATTCCACATCGAAAGGGCTCATAACGAGCCCTTTTTTTGGTTGCGTGGGGGATGGGTGTATGACACTGATACAACTGATTGAACTCAAAGGTAGAGGGTATAGATTGTCACGAATTCGAGACGAAAAAGGAAAGTATCGTGTGAGGGGAAGTAAGGGAGAAATAGTCATGTTGGAGTATGCAAATGGAATTTTGTTAATTCCACGAAGTATGGCAACAAGTGATCTGAAACTGCTTTACAATTTCAAAGATGATCTTCAAAATATTGAAGATAAACCTGTGTATTCGTATGGAGGATGGTTCAGATAACCCCCCCTCTCCCCTTGGATAGATGCGTTCTTTTGCCCCGACAGCACGTCGGGGCTTTTCTCAGTGAGGTGAACGAGATGTGTCTACGAATTGGGATGAAGTGTTTGAAAAGTATACAAAAGATAAAGTACTTCAAAAGACATATTGTGAGATCGCAAGAGAATTAGGAGTGAGCGAAAAAACTGTTCGAGAACATTTCAAAAAACGAGGTGTTATTGATCCGCGGAAGGGGGTCGAAAAGGGGGGTCGAAGAGAGAAAACGATTCGACCCTCGACCCCCCCTTTCCCTTACGGTAATACCAACGCACTTAAGCATGGTTTGTATGCGGAAGTTTTTTGGACAGAGCGAGGTAAAGAGATTTATCTTGAGCTGGTTAAAAACAATGATTTTCTTGATCCAATCACGGAAGTTCGACTTTTACAGGCAAAGATTGCATCTGGAGAGTTGAGTAAGATTACGGATATCCTCAACGCGCTTGAGATCATGTCAAAGTTGTACGATAAAGCGATTATGTTTGCGAGGAACGACATTGAGCGACAGCGCTTAGCTTGTGAACAAGAGCGTGTGAATATAGCGAAAGAAAAGCTTGAGCTGGAAAAGACGAAGCTGGGTGTGGATGAAAACATTGACGTAGAAATTGAGGTGTTTCACAATGAAGATGAAACTGAAGCTTGACAGTGCTCGACTTTTACCACGACAACGAGAATTTGTCTTTTCGGAAGATCGCTTCACGGCTTATGTTGGGGGAATAGGATCGGGGAAAACCTTCGCGGGAGCCACAAAGGCGCTAATTGAAGCTGTTAAGTATCCGCACACGACGGGTTTAGTCTTAGCGCCAACTTACCCAATGGTTAGGGATGTGATCCTTGAAACTGTGCACAAGGTGTTTCCGAAAGATGTGATTTTGCGCTATCTTGAGACGAAACACACGATGTTTCTCAAGAACGGTTCGAAAATTCTCTTTCGTAGTGCGGACAAATCAGAGAAGTTGAGAGGTTTAAACCTCGCGTGGGCGTGGTTAGACGAAGCAGCGTACATGGAAAAGCAGATCTGGGAAGTTGTGATTGGAAGGCTTAGGGATAAACGCGGTTCGAGGCGGGCGTGGCTTACAACGACGCCACAGGGACGAAATTGGATCTGGGAGCTGTTCGTGAAAGAAAAGCGAGAAGGATATGAACTTGTACACGCAACGACGTACGACAACGTCTATTTACCGCAGGATTACATTCGAGCACTTGAACAAAGGTATGCAGGCGAATTTAAAGAACAAGAGTTATTTGGGCGTTTTGTTTTGTTCGAAGGACTCGTTTACAAAGAATTCGACGAGCAAAAGCACGTAACAGACACATTACCTGAGAAGAGCAAGTTCAAAGAAGTTGTTGCGGGCGTGGACTGGGGTTATACGAACCCAGCTGTAATAGTTGTTTTAGGTATAGATGGTGATGGTA
>JBEPZZ010000055.1:0-11600 GCA_041640575.1 Pseudothermotoga sp.
TCCTTTTGTACCGGTTGTCGGAGTTTCAATGGAAGAATGCGTAGAACTTTCAAAGGTCCTTGCTAAAAGAATAGGGGAAGAACTGAAAATTCCGGTATATCTATACGAGCGTTCTGCAACAGCACCACACAGAGAAAATTTAGCTGACATACGCAAAGGTGAATTCGAAGGATTCTTTGAGAAAATTAAAGATCCCATGTGGAAGCCTGACTTCGGGCCAAACGAAGTTCACCCTACAGCTGGAGTTGTAGCTGTTGGGGCTCGCGAATATCTGATTGCTTTCAACGTGAATTTGGGAACCACTAGACTTGATATAGCTGAAAAGATTGCAAAAGCAGTCAGACACATTAGTGGCGGTTACAGATATGTAAAAGCAATAGCTGTAGATCTGAAAGAAAAAGGATTGGTACAAGTATCCATGAACATGACTAACTACAAGAAAAGTCCTTTATTCAGGGTACTTGAGACAATTCGTAGAGAAGCGGAAAGATATGGTGTTCCTGTTGTTGGTACCGAGATAGTCGGCATGGTTCCTCTTCAAGCAATGATAGATGTTGCACAATATTATCTCCAGCTTGATGACTTCAGCGTAGATAGGATCATAGAAAATCGTTTGTTGCAAATTTTAGCAACAGAGGAGGCCCATAAATCAAAATGAGCGATCTAGCGATTTTCGCGAAGAAACTTTACACAGCTGTCGGGACTCAGCCAAAAAGAGGACTCGAATTGCAGAATGTACAGAAATACGAAAACGTCTACGTAATAATCGAACGTGGGACTATCAAGGAAATAACAAAGGAAAAGCCCAGTGTAAAAAAGTACATCTCGGCTGACCTTGTTATTCCAGGTTTTGTCGATTGTCATACACACATACCATTCTATGGTTACCGCGAATTGGATTTTCTCAAAAGAGTTGGAGGATTGAGTTATCTTAGTATTCATAGCTCAGGTGGTGGAATATACGAAAGTGTTGAAAAACTTCGAAAAGTAGAGCTATCAGAATTGTTGCGCTTTAATATTCGTTTATTATTCAGGTACTTCAAAAAGGGTGTTACTACTATTGAAGGTAAGACAGGTTATGGCTTGGACGAACCAAGTGAACTAAAACAGTTACAGGCTTTGGATATTTTGGCGAAAGTCACACCAGTTACAATTGTTTCAACTTTCATGGGAGCACACGCAGTACCCAAGGGTGTTAGTTCAAGCGAATACATCGAACAACTTGAAAAGATGCTTGAGACTTTCTCAACGCGATGCCAGTTCATCGACATATTCTGCGATACAGGCGCTTTCAACTTGAAGGAGACTGAGAAAATAATACTCAAAGCAAAGAAAATAGGTTATAAAATCCGGGTTCATGCTGATGAAATCGAACGAACTGGAGCAACACAACTTGCCTTAAAACACAGTGCAGTATCAGTAGAGCATGTTTTGAAAATAAATGACGAAGATATAGACTTGCTTTCAAAAAGTGATACATTTGCGGTGCTAATGCCGGCTACAAGTTACTATTTGAATGAGAATTATGCGCCAGCAAGAAAGTTGATAGAAAAAAATGCTTTAGTGGCCTTGGCTAGCGATTTTAATCCAGGGTCAAGTCCTGTTATTGAACCATCTTTTGTCATGAACTTAGCTATTAGGTATTTGAAAATGAATCCGCACGAAGTACTCACAGCTTTCACATTGAATTCGGCAGCAGTTCTTGGCTTGGCGGATAGAATCGGGACCATCGAGCCTGGAAAAGACGCAAATTTAATACTCTACAATGACGCAGACTTGGAAACGATAATGTATTTGATAGGCATTACGCCTGATGTGGTTATAAAGAGGGGACAAATCTTTGAAAATTAGTGTTATTGTTCTTGGAAAGCTAAAAAGCTTTGCATCGATTGCTGTAGATGAGTACTTGAAGATGCTGCAAGGCTACGTCAAAGTGGAAGTTATACAAATGAAAGCCGTTACCTACTCCCAGTCAAAAAGGGACGAGCGGCTGTTGAACCAGCAAACGCTGCAAGTTCTAAATCATTTGAAGGATGAATATGTAGTTTTGCTTGACGAAAGAGGAAAAGAATATGATTCAATAATGTTTTCAAAACATTTTGAAGAGCTACTTTCGAAAGCAAAAGATCTGGTATTCATAGTAGGTGGTCCTTTTGGTGTGAATGAAGAGTTGAAAAAACGTGCTAATGAACTATTTTCCCTTTCCAAATTAACCTTTACGCATCAACTTGCAGTTGTTATATTATTGGAACAACTGCTTCGAGCTTTTAAGATAATCAATGGGGAAAAGTATCATTATTGAGGAGGGATAGAAAGGTGGAAGATCCATCGAGTAGCGGATATGAGCTGCTCCTGAGATTACTGGGAATCTTAATTTTGATGATCCTCTCGGCATTGTTCTCGGCCTCAGAAACTGCTCTAACATCGATCAGCAAGCTGAAACTGCTGAAGAAAGACGAGAAAGAAAAGATTGTTAAGGTCAATAGGCTTTTAACGGCAATCTTGGTTTCGAATAATTTCGTCAACCTCCTGCTTTCCTCGATTGCCACCGTGCTTTTTATTAGATTATTTTCTGGTTTAAGTGAAGGAATAGTTGTGATCCTCGCCACTGTTTTTGTGACTATCACTCTGCTCATATTTGGTGAAATCACGCCAAAAATATACGCAAGAGAATATGCAGAAAAAGTTTACGAGAGATCTGTCAAAATCATAACTATAATTGAGAAATTGTTATCACCAATGACTAAAATTCTTCTAGCGATCAGCAATAAATTGGTAAAACTAGTTGGTGGTCAAGCGATGGAAAGTACACCATTCATTACCAGTGATGACATAGTTGCCGCCGTCAACAGAGGCAAAGAAGAGGGGACAATCGATCATCAAGAGGGGATGATCGTTGAAAGAACCTTTGAAATGAGTGAAACAACGATTAAAGAAATAATGACACCAAGAGTGGATGTCATAGCTATTGAAGAAACCGCATCTCTCCAAGAATTGATGGAACTCGTCGAAAAAGAAGGCTACTCAAGGATCCCAGTGTATAGAGAAGATATAGACAATATTGTAGGTGTTTGTTACGCCAAGGACATTGTTGGAATTCTTGTAAAAACATCGGAGAGGGATTTGATTAACAAAAAAGTTAAAGATATAATGAGGGAGCCGATCTTCGTTCCTGAGACAATGAAAGTAAGTACACTTCTGAAAATTTTCAAAGAGAAGAAGGTTCATCTTGCGATAGTTGTTGATGAATTTGGTGGAACTGCAGGTGTAGTATCGCTAGAAGATATAATTGAAGAACTTGTTGGTGAAATAATGGATGAATACGACTACGATGAAGTCAACATCGTCAAGAAAATTTCGGAAAACACATTTCTTGTAAAGGCTACTGCGCCGATAAATGATTTGGCAAGAGAATTGAATATCGAATTTCCTGAAACGGAGCACGAAACACTGGCCGGATATTTGCTCGAATGCTTCCAACGAATTCCATCTGCAGGTGAAGAAATAAGCATCGGAAAATTTCACTTTAAAATTGTAGCCGCAACCAAGAATCGAATAGAAAGAATACTACTCACAATAAAGGAGAATGAGAATGTCGAAGAATGAAGAACTAATTAAACTGGCTATACAAGCTATGCAAAGAGCTTATGCACCGTATTCCAACTTCAAGGTAGGCGCAGTCCTTGTGACAAAGACAGGTAAAATCTTTGCAGGTTGCAACGTCGAAAACTCTTCCTATGGTTTGACAGTATGTGCCGAACGCGTTGCAATCTTCTCCGCAGTAGCAAGCGGGGAAAGAGAGTTTGAAAAGCTAGTTGTTGTCACAGATACGCCCGAACCTGCTAGCCCATGTGGTGCATGCAGGCAAGTTATGGCAGAATTCGGAAATTTCGAAGTCGTTTTAGCCAACACAAAAGGAGCAATCTTTATAACAACAGTTGAAAAGCTACTTCCATATGCGTTCAAAATGAGGAGTGATCAAAGTTGAAATCCGGTTTTGTCACATTAGTTGGTAGGCCAAACGTTGGAAAATCCAGTCTTATAAACTTGTTTTTGGGTAGAAAAGCACTTATAGTTACAGAGAAGCCTCAAACAACTAGAAATACCATAAGGTGTATATACAATGACAACGAAAGTCAAATAATCTTTGTTGATACGCCTGGCATTCATGAACCGGTTCATAGACTCGGTGAATTAATGATTAAATCAGCAATTCAGGCTTTAAAGCACGTTGATTTGATTTTATTTGTGATCGATGCGACAAGGGGCTTTGGAGATCCCGAAGAAAGGATTTGTGGCATTCTAAATCAAACAAGTAACAAGATCTTTTTGGTTGTTAACAAGATAGATATTGCTGAAGGCTATGACAAGATTCCCGAACTGGTACAGCAAAGATTGACTTTTGACAAAAAGTTTTTCACAAGTGTTATCAAAGGTATAGGTATCGATGAAGTTCTTCAAGCCATAAAAGAAGTACTTCCAGAGGGTCCCCAATACTTCCCGGACGATATGGTTACTGACAGACCAATTTCCTTCCAGATTTCAGAAATAATTCGAGAAAAAGTCCTTCTTCTTACGCGTGATGAGGTTCCACATTGTGTTGCGGTCTTAGTCGATGAAATTGCTGAAAGGGAAAACGGTCTTCTTTACATTGCTGCTACCATATATGTTGAACGCGAGTCGCAGAAAGGAATTCTCATAGGAAAGAATGGGGCAATGATTAAGCAAATAGGCACCCTGGCCCGCCTTGAAATAGAACAACTCGTTGGTAAAAGAGTTTATCTTGATCTTCATGTAAAAGTGAAAAAGGGTTGGAGAAACAAAGATTTCATAATTCTAAATGAGATTGGCATGAAAGACGAAATAGAGTAATTGAGAAAGTTCTACACTCAGTAAAGAAGGAGCTCCTCATATGGATAGCAGAAATACCTACGTTCTAATAGATGTGGACAACTATATAAGTAATCTTGATTTTTTTCGAAAATACTGTGAACCAGCAAAAATCATGCCGGTTCTGAAAGCGAATGCATATGGTCATGGAGCTGTTGTTCTCTCCAAAGTTGCTGAAAAAGCAGGTTATGATTTTTTTGCAGTTGCTTTCTTAGAGGAAGCAATTGAGCTTCGTAAGAATGGGATCAGCTCAGACATACTTGTATTGAATTTCGTAGCACCCGAAATGCTTCAGCTAGCTGAAGAAATGAACATAACAATCACGCTGTACGGTTTCCAGCAACTGGAAAGATACAAAACCGTTCCCTTCAGACCAAAAGCACATATTGAGATAGACACTGGTATGAGGCGGATAGGTATCGAACCGGAAGAGGCAGACGACTTTTTCAAGCAAGCCAGAAATCTCGGTTTCTATGTAGAAGGTGCCTACACTCATCTATCAGTAGCTGATGAATTGAAAAAGGAGAGCAGAGAGTTTACGGAAGAACAAATAAGCAAGTTTTTGAAATACGTTCCTGATGTAAATATCAGACATGTTTGTAACACGGCAGCAGCTATTCAAAAGCTTGGTAAATGTTTCGATTATGTGCGCGTCGGGATTGGAAGTTACGGTCTAAATCCAAGTGGTGAATTATACCTTGGTCAGTTGAAACCTGTACTGAGTTGGAAAACAATAGTGTCGCACGTAAAGTGGGTCAAGAAAGGTGATGGCATAAGTTATGGTAGAACCTACATAGCTCCAAACGATATGAAGATTGCAACGGTACCTGTTGGGTATGCCGATGGATATTGGAGAAATCTTTCTAACCGTGGTCAAGTGTTAATAAAAGGTACAAGATGTAAAATAGTGGGGAAAATTTGTATGGATCAGTTCATGGTTGATGTGTCTCATCTTCAAAATATCTCAATCGGGGATGAAGTTGTTTTAATAGGAGAACAAGACAATGAACAGATTACAGCTGAGGAGATTGCAAAACTTGCAGGAACCATAAATTATGAGGTAACAAGTCGGATTGGTAATCGTGTTCTGCGCGTGTTTGTGGGATCCTGCATCAGCGAGTTTGAGGATTACGAAAGAAAGATTAGTATTCGCTAGTTATCGTTACTTTTTGTTGGGGGTTGCTAAGGATGCCGATTCTTGAGATATTTTTATCAAAAATTGCCGAAAATGCAAGAAAAATACTCTCTATTTGTAAGCTCAATGGAATAGAAGTTGTCGGAGTTACGAAAGTAACCCTTGGAGATCCGAAGATAGCCCAAACTCTTCGAGAAGCCGGGATAACTATCCTTGCAGAATCAAGAATTCAAAACATCGAGAGACTTATAGCTAGCGGTGTTGATGGTCCATTCATGATGATAAGGATCCCACCAAGAAGTGAGCTGAAGAAAGTAGTTCAGCACTGCGAGTACATTCTTGTTTCAGAGCCGCAAACTGTGAATTGGATTGAGGAACTGTCACAAGAACTCTCAAAGAAACCGAAACTGATCTATATGGTCGACATTGGTGATCTACGTGAAGGCGTCTGGTACAAAGAATCAGTGGAAGAAATTCTTCAGGCTTCCAAATTATGCAAAAGGTCAGAAATAGTTGGAATTGGAACAAACCTTGGTTGTTATGGTGGTGTAATTCCAACAAAGCAGATACTATCAAGGCTTCTGTCTATAAAACAAGATTTGTCTAAAGGTGGCTTGAATATCTCCATCGTTTCAGGTGGGTCAACTGCTACTCTGAAATTGCTCGAAGAAGGAAACCTTCCAGACGGAATAAATCAGTTGAGAATTGGTGAAGCGATAATTCTTGGAACCGATGTGACAAACAATAGAACCATCAACTGGTTGAACCAAGACACTGTGATTCTAAAGGCAGAGGTCATAGAGATTAAAACCAAGCCTTCTGTTCCAGAAGGAGAAATTGGTTTCGATGCTTTTGGAAGAAAACCACAATTCATTGACAGAGGTCCAAGGAAAAGGGCTATTCTTGCACTAGGGGAACAAGACACCGCTCCAAAACAGCTTATTCCAGTGCAACAAGCTATGGAAATCATACACGCCTCCAGTGATCATACTTTGGTTGATGTAACAAACTATGGAGCTAATCTATCTCTCGGCGATTTTGTTAGTTTTCGTCTAACTTATGCGGCACTCTTACGAGCAATGACATGCCCTCATGTTGATAAAATTTATCTATAAGGAGGAAAAGTGATGAGATTCCTTAGTGAAAAATACCTGCTTTCAAGTGATTTCGCTTTGGTACTGTATGAGTCTGTGAAAGATCTCCCAATTGTGGACGCACACAACCATGGTGATGTCAAAGAGATTCTCGAAAACAATGGTTGGAAAGACATATGGGAGGTCGAAGCTGCCACTGATCACTACGTGTGGGAATTGATGAGAAGATGCGGCGTAGACGAAGACCGAATCACGGGTAAAGCAACAAACTATGAGAAATGGCTCGCTTTGGCAAAAGTTTTCCCAAAGTTTGTAGGAAATCCAACTTATGAGTGGGTTCATTTGGATTTACGAAGAAGATTTGGCGTAGAGGAAATCATTCGTGCAGAGACTGCTGAAGTCATATGGAACAAAACAAAAGAACTTTTGAAAAGAGAAGACATGAAACCTCGCCAGCTTCTAATGAATATGAATGTAGAGGTTATGTGCACAACAGATGATCCAACTGATAGTTTGGAATATCACAAAAGGTTGAGACAAGAATTCGAAGTAGTAAAAATTTTGCCAACTTGGAGACCAGATAAAAGCTGCAGAATCGACAAACCGGAGTGGAAAGTTATTTGAAGAAACTTCAAGAAAGAACGAATATCCTAGTTTCGAATGTTGAAAGTTTTGTGGAAGCTTTGAAGAAAACTCACGACTATTTTGCGGAAGTTGGTTGCCGATGCTCGGATCATGCAATAGTTGAGCCGAACTTTGAACACATTTCAAAACAAGAAGCAGAAGCCATATTTACCATGGCTTTGAAAGGCAACGCAACCGAAAAAGATGCTGAGAAGTTCCTAGGCTACATGATGTACCGTTTTGGGGAGATGAACGTCGAGAAAGGTTGGACAATGCAACTTCACATTGGTGCACTGAGAGATTATCGTGATAAACTCTATAGAAACCTTGGGCCTGACAGTGGTGGAGATGTCGTAGCAGGATACGTAAACATTGCAAAGGGTATGAGACAATTCCTCAACTATTTTGACGGAAAACTCAAAATTGTTCTTTACTGTCTGGATCCAGCCTATCTTCCTGTTGCTGCAACCATAGCGCGCGCCTTTGAAAATGTCTTTCTTGGAGCTCCATGGTGGTTCAACGATAGCCCCTATGGTATGAGGACACAACTCGAATATATAGCAACCGTTGATCTGTTAAGTAATTTCGTTGGAATGGTCACAGATTCTCGAAAGCTGATGTCTTACGGATCTCGTACGGAAATGTTCAGACGTGTTTTGTGCGATGTCGTCGGTAACATGGTTGAGAGAGGGCAAATTCCCGAGTCAGAAGCTTTTGAACTTTGCATGAGTCTTTCATATTCAAGACCAAAAGAATTCTTTTTCGGGAGATGAAATCTATGGAATTTACAGAGGCTGATAGAAAGAAAATTGAAAAGAAAATGAAAGAAGGTTACGAGCTAGTCGAAATTTTGGTAAAAGAGAAGGGATACAGGTACGCTATAATGCACAAAAACGAAAATTACATAGCAGTCAAATTATCTAAGGAAAAAAGGACGGAATGAAAACCCGCCCGTAGGCACGGCGGGTTTTGCTTACGAGTTCTCACATTCTGATGGCATGCAAATGATCTTGCCTATCCTAAGCTCAAGCATTCTTGAGGTATTTGCTGGCCTGAGAACAACGCAGGTATCTAAACCTCTGGCAGATCCTCCACAGCTTACGATCCATTCTGAACAGCTGACTAGGCCAGCATCAGCTGCCATAAGGGCGATTTCCACGCTGACTTTTAAACCTTGTGAAAACAATCTTAGCGTATTTGCAACAATTTCAGCCAAATGAATTCCATGATACTCTCTTCTAAAAGCCCTTTCAATTCCTGATAGAACATGTGTTGCTGTCAAAACTTTGTGACCTTTCTCAATGAGCGTTTTTCTCAATTCTTCGGGAAACTCTTGTTTGTCGATTTCCTTAAAGCCACAATGATGTGTAACAACAATTAGCTGAAAATCCTCTGGGATCATTTCTAAAGCTTTTCTTGCACTTTCACCAGTAGTGGAAGCAATTAAAAGCTTCCGACCATATTTTTTTGCTTCTTCTATGGCCAAACGTAATGTTTCTCCTGTGTTATGCTCCCCCGACTTGCTAAATACAATCATTCTAATACCTCCTTCTGCTTCAAACTTATTCACAGGAATTCTAACATTTCAGAAGGCAATATACTTGCCGGGTCTGCTTTATGTTAGGCACCTTGTGAGAAACTCAAGAAATAATCATAGTTTAGCAAATATTCAAGTGCCCTTTTTAGCGCCTCATTTATGGAATGTTTTCTAGTGGATAGATATGGATCTATTAATAACAACTGGTCATGAAAATCCGTTGCAAGAGGTAATATTGCTGGTTCTACAATCTCATTCTTTAACTTTTTGCATGCAAGAAAATCCATTTTGTTTTTCCTAACCAATCTGCTGGAACCAAAAATTCTGCACACTAATGGGCGGTACTTATAAACTGTGCATCCACCTTGTGGCAAGATTAAATGATCAGGTTGAAGCAGCGCACAAACATCATCATCGGCTATTTCTTTGTATTGCTCATACATTTGATGAATAACACCTTCATCGTACCAGTGCAGAACCAACGGAAAAAATTCGAGTATGCTCGCTTCAATATTTCTGGATGGCACCATACAGCAATCTCTGCAACCATACGGACATGACGGCAGGTTGCTGCGAATGCTCTCAATTTGTTGATCGAATCTTTTGAACAGCTCGAGAACTTGATTTGTTTTCGCACGAAACTGAATCAAATACTTTTCACAGCTCATCGATTACATAATTTATGGAATAACTGTTAAACTCAAAGCTCAAACTATTTTCAAATCTTCAAAATCACTGTTAAAAGCTGTTAGATATCCATCCTAATTGTTTTAATTTCAAACGGATTCAACTCAATGAAAATGGAATTTTCTTGCTCGACTTTTATTTGATCAATTACGTCGTCAAGAAGATTCGTCGAATACGCTCTCTTGATCTCACCTTCAAATACCACCTTCATTTTCTCGTGGCTTCCAACAGTTTCTGCAAATCTTAAATAGTAACTATTACCCAGTTTCCTGACAGATAGAATCTTAGCAGCTCTCTTTGAGATGTGTAATTTGTATATTTGATTCAGCACACCATTAAACACTTCGACAGACTTATTGTATCTCTCAGCAAATTTAACGACATCAACCAAATCTAATTTCAGATGTGGATAAACAACGTAAGAAAATTCATGAGTGCCGATATCAGCATAAAAATCAGGGTATACCCCGGACTTGATCAGCGATATAGCTATAGTTCCATGTTTAACGGAGTGCCCGTATTTGCCATCATTTATTATTGAAACACCATAGTCGTACTGAGATAAGTCTACCCATCGATGTGCAAGTACTTCAAATCTTGCCTGTTCAAAGGTCGTGTTTCTGCTTGTAGGTCTTTCAATATACCCACAATCTAGATCAAACTTAGCGTACCTACTTTTTATGTCGGTTTCAAAAAGTGCTTTGAGTAATACGCGCTTTTCATTCCAGTAAGCCTTTGTTTTTACCTCAATGAATTCTTCTTTGAGCCAAAAGATATAGTTCTGCACAATGCTGGATTTATCGTATTTGAATAAAACTTCCAGGACTACTCGCAGTTCATTCTGTTCCACTAGTTTAATTGACTGGGGCGTCAATTTGAAGAAGTACCTCTCGTGATTAACATCAATATCCCAATTATCCCAGTAATATGGCACATCCCTGGCAACGACAAGCTTGTTACCCCCAGACTCTCTAAAAATCCACCGATTAATCCTTTTGTCGTAAAGATTGAAAGTTCCATCTTCGTGGACAGTAAATTTGAAATTTTCCGATTCAAAGTTGAAACTGCTATTCCATCTGCTATCTTTAGCAGTTTTCTCGCTCTTTGCAGTTTTAGTCGTCAATAATACAACCTGGAGTGGTTCAATAATCTTGTCTGAGTAATACAAGTACTTTCCATCGTAAGTTCTTACCTTTGTAAATCCTTCGATATCTAGATTCTCGTCTATCGTGAATATAATCTTTTGTTCATAACTTGACGGGTTGAATACAGTAAGTTTTCCTTCGGATCTTTGCACACAATTTTCAATTATTTTCACACATTCATGAATTACTTTTTCCAACTCCTTCTCTGCTGTTTCATTTACTTCTCTTATGGATGATCCAGGCAATATGTCGTGAAATTCGTTACGAAGAACTGTTTTCCACAATTCGTCAATACGCTCTTGGAAAACAGAATCAGTCAAAGCATTAATAATCTCAACCTTCCTTAGGAAGTCTTCAGCTTGCTTATGCAACCTTTTCACTCTTGATTGAGAAGTCAACGTTCCACGATGCAACTCCAAGTACAATTCATCATTCCAAACTGGCAAATTAGATTGATCCAATTTCAAAGATTTCAAAAAATCTGAAAT
>JBEPZZ010000056.1:0-11514 GCA_041640575.1 Pseudothermotoga sp.
CTTGATTAGCTTTGCAAGTTCTCTTGTTGTTAAAACTATATCTACCGCGCGCATTCCATTTAT
The DNA here is from genome assembly GCA_041640575.1 of Pseudothermotoga sp. GTDB lineage: Bacteria > Thermotogota > Thermotogae > Thermotogales > DSM-5069 > Pseudothermotoga. Next base: position 64 of record JBEPZZ010000056.1, read on the forward strand.
CATATGCTGTGGTCTGGTGATATCGTCCTTCTTGGCTGTGCAAGGCATTATAGACACCACGAGCATATTCTTCGGATCGACATTTATTTTCTTGGCAAAATAAGTTTTAATAACAGGTCCAAGCATCTGATGCGGTGATTTTGCGCTGGAAAGGTTTGGTATAAATTGTGGATAAAGCTTTTCCATCATGTTTACCCAACCAGGGCAGCAAGAGGTGAACATAGGGAAGGGTCCACCATTTTTAAGTCTTTCCAAGAATTCTGAGCCTTCTTCCATTATTGTTAGGTCGGCAGCAAAGTTTGTGTCGAAAACATAGTCAAACCCAAGTCTTCTCAAAGCAGCGACCATTTTCCCCGTAGAAATGCTACCTGGCTCCAGACCAAATTCTTCACCTAACGCTACTCTCGTGGCAGGAGCTGTTTGGACAACCAAGACCTTTTCATGTCTTTCAAGTTCATCAAGGACTCTTCTAACAGCACTGTTTTCCGTAATAGCCCCGACAGGACAGAAAGCGGAACACTGTCCGCAACCTATACAGTCGGTTTCATAAACAGGCATTTCAAAAGCTGTTTGAGGTAATGTTTCAAAGCCTCTATCAACCATGGAGTATATATCCATACCTTGAAGCTCTGAGCAAGCCCTCACACAACGACCACAAACAATACACTTCTCTAGATCTCTAACGATGGCAGGCGAACTATCATCGTAAACTTTACTCAGCGGTTGTCCATCGCCAAAAATGTCTTGCACATCGTAGCGATAAATCAAATCCTGAAATTCGCATCTTCCGTTGACTTCACAAGTCATACAATCTTTTGGATGCCTAGAAAGAAGTAAAGAGAGATTGAATTTCACAGATCTTTCAACTCGTTCAGACTTAGTCGTTATTTTCATTCCATCTTGTACCTTTGTGACACAAGCTGGTTGAAGGTTCCTACTACCTTCAATTTCAACCACACAAACTCTGCAAGCACCAGTCGGTTCAAGTCTGGGATGATTACACAATGTAGGCACATAAACACCAGCAAAATTACAAGCCTCTAACACAGTACTCGTAGCTGGCACCTCATATTGCCTGCCGTTTATAAGTACCTTAACTGTCATGTCCTGCAACCCTCCTCGTCCAAGATTTCACAAATATTATACCATAAGTCGTTCATTAGAGAGAAATAGCACGAATATAACCCATCGAAGTTGCGTATTGAATGGATCGTGTCCAACCAGAACAGTCACCTATTACATGAAGATTCTTTATAATGTCATTGCTAAATTTGTTAGAGTAAAACTTTACTTCGACAGCGTAGATCAAATTGTCTGGATAAGCAACCCCAGTAATAACCTTATCCAGGTTCTCTACAAAATCTATTATCGATTCTCTTATCTTTGCTGGAAAAACAAGATTGGCGTCTCCTAAAATGTAATTTTTTTCTTCAAGAGTCGGATGAACTCTACCAAGCCGCTTTGTTCTCCTGTACTCTTTGAAATCGCCATAAGTTTGCAGAAGCACTTTTCTGTCATCACCAGCAAGGATGTTCGCAAGTTTTGCCAGGTTTTTTCCATACCCAGTTGGATCTTTAAAGGGTTCCGTGAATCTGGTTGTCACAAGAACAGCGAAATTTGTATTCTCTGTTTTATTGTAGCTATCAGAAAATCCATTGACCGTTGTAAAATCTTCATATTTCTCGAGTGTGACTCTCCCAGCGGGATTTTGACAAAAAAGTCGGCACAGGTAACCTGTTCTGGTTTTGTAACGCACTTTGACTTCATACATATCCCAGTATCTTTCCATCACATGATTTGGTAATTCGTATCTGACACCTATATCAACATAAAAATTCTCGGTTACCAAATGTGGATATTTCTTCTTAATCTGGTCCATCAGTTCATGACCACTTCTACCGACCGCTATCACGAGCTCGTCGAAGTAAAAGTCCCCCGCATTTTCGGTTTTAACTTTAAATTGTGAAGAAAGCTCAACGTCAACAACTTTCGATGAAAAGAGAAATTCAACGTTTTTGAATCCAGAAAAAAATTCGTAAATACTCTGATTCGTTTGCTTAAGGATGTCAGTTCCAAGATGAAAGAAATAGGATTTGACAGGTTCAAACCCCTGATGATAAAACCGTCGGTAAACTTCCTCATCAGCAAAAGATTCACCAAACTCGATTTTCTTACCGTTTCTTTCAAAAGAACGTAGGTATTCGATAAAATTACCTTCGTTTTTCACTGTAGGTTTGAATCCTGAGTGCAACAGATAGAACTCAACCATCTTTGCTTGGATGTCGACGGGTATTTCCAATTCACCACCCATGCCACGTGAAATGAAAATTTTTCCGTCCATTCTAACACCCGAAATGGTGTTGTGCGTTTGATCCGCTCCTTTTTCAAAAACAGTTACATGATATTTTTCTATTTTTCCACTATCAATCAATCCCTTTAAAAAACCTATAGCGCTTGCCCCAAAACCAATTATTCCAAGTCTTCTCAATGCCGAACACCTCCTGCTCGCAATCCAACAAATTATATTACATGCAAAAATAAAACCCGGCTTCAAGCCGGGTTAGATCAAATTTAATTGCAAGTTCTTCCTCAACCTAAAGTAATTTCCGCTTGAAGCCTTATTTCTCTAGATGACCCCCCTACCCTAAACTGATAAATACCTCTCTCAAGATGCCATCCTTTAACCTCAAAACTACTTAATTCATCTAAACTTATCTCTATCTCAACCTTCTCAATCTGCCCAGGTTCAAGTAACCTCGTCTTGTAAAATGCCTTTAACTCTTGTAAAGGCTTTGCCAATTTACCAAACGGTGATTTCACATAAACCTGGGCTACCTCCTTCCCAGCATACTTGCCAACGTTCTCAACTTCAAAATTAATCTTTATAATATCCCTCTCTCTAACCAATTTTAAATTGTTGTATCTAAACTTGGTATAAGATAGTCCATAACCGAATTCATATGCTGGTTCTACTCTGAAACTGTCATAATACCTGTAACCTACGTATATGTCCTCGTCGTATCTGACAACCTTAGGATCGTCCGAAGGTTCTCCCGGGAAATTCTTAGATGGTATATCCGAATAATCCTTCGGAAAGGTCGTAGCCAATTTACCACTTGGATTTACCTTACCAACTATGACATCAGCAAGGATCCTACCTGTTTCTTGACCTGCTTGCCATAACAAAATAATCCCATCTGTCAGATCTCTCCAACTTGCTATCTCTATTACACCCCCCACGTTCAACACAACAATTACTTTCTTACCTTGGTTATGAAATTTTGAACTTACCTTTTTTATCAACTGAACTTCGTCGTCGGAAAGATAATAATCCCCCTTCTCCGCTTTTCTATCATATCCTTCACCAGATATACGACTTATTACTATCAATGCTACATCATTTGAGGATGCCACTCTTTCTATTTCCTCTGTGCTTAAGAAGTCTTGAGGTAACAAGGGTATTATTGGCCATCCCCACGGTGTTTTTTGAACTTTGTATCGTTCATCTTGCCTCATCTTTTCAACATACTCTTCATAAATCCTCAAAAGTCTTTCATCAACCTTCAACCCTGACTCCATCAGACCTTGTACTATGTTAATCACGTACCTAGGATGTGTATCTCCGCTGCCTGTACCACCTTTGATTGTTTCTATTTGACCAGTGCCGAAGATAGCTATCTTCGCTTTTTCTGGCAGAGGTAAGATTGATTCATTCTTTAGCAAAACCACACCTTCAGAACCCGCTTCATATGCGATTTTCGCATGCTCATCTAAATTTGGCTTATTTGTGTAAGGATAGCCTTTAAACGAAGGACTATTTATGAGAACCTTCAATATGTTTCTAACACTTTCATCAAGAAATTTTTCATCCAATTTTCCGGTCTTGATTGCTTCAACTATTTCTTCTATCTCATCTTTCCTACCACCAAACGGATTAACTTGATACGTTTTGCCAGGCATTATCATATCGTTTCCGGACTTTAATTGCTCAACTGGATTATCTCCAGCGTACCAATCAGTCATCACAAAACCATCAAAGCCCCAATCCTTTCTCAGAACTTCGGTCAAAAGCCAATAATTCTGAGAACAGTAAACTCCGTTCAACTTATTGTATGCGCTCATTACAGACCAAGGTTTGGCTTTTTTCACAGCTATCTCAAAACCCTTGAGGTATATTTCTCTCAATGCTTTTTCTGAGACAATCGTATCAATCTGCATTCGATTCGTTTCTTGCTCATTGGCAGCAAAATGCTTTATGCAAGCTCCTACACCTTGTGATTGAACGCCTTTGACAAAAGCTGCTGCCATCTCCCCACTTAAGATCGGGTCCTCCGAATAATACTCAAAATTTCTCCCACAAAGTGGATTTCGATGAATGTTCATAGCAGGGGCCAGCAAAATGTCTACACCATATTCTTTCACCTCATTGCCCATTGCCATACCAACTTTTTCAATAAGTTCTCTATTCCACGTGCAAGCTAGCATGCTTTCAATTGGAAAAGCAGTGGCATGATAAGTTTTTTCATCGCCTTGTCTATTAGGATTAATCCTTAATCCTGCAGGCCCATCCGCAAATCTGCAAGACGGTATTCTAAGTCTCTCTATCGCATGTGTTTCACCAGCTACACCTTCAACCTTTGAAGGAGGATTATTAAACAACCCCGGTGCTCCCACACCAACAACCATACGAATTTTTTCCTCAATCGTCATCTTAGAAATGATTTGTTCAATATTCTCACTCATATTCATCGCCTCCATTGTGGTTATTTTACCAATAACAATTCGTAAAGCGTAATGTAACAAATGGGTGAAAATCAAAGAAAAAATGAGATCGAAAGAGTTTAAGTAAGGAACTTCAAGTAATTAGTCTCACACAAACAAATAAAAGAAATTACAAAAATTGCTATGAAAATATTTTCATTGCATTTTCATTAAGGATAAGGATAAGTGAAAATATCTTACACGGCTTTCATGCCGCAAAACCTTGTGGAGGGGGTTGGTGTATGAGAAAATTTCTCGTATTCATGCTTGTTACGCTATCAATCTTTGCCCTAGCTCAAACTTATGAACGCGGCAAAACTATCTTTGTGGGTGGTGGAATGTGGTCACCTCCGTCTAACTGGAGTCCGTTCACACCATGGAATGCTGTTACAGGTACCATTGGACTAGTCTATGAAACGCTGTTCCTTTATGATCCATTGGTTGGTCGATTCGAACCATGGTTGGCAGAAAGCGGTGGTTGGATCAGCGATACTGTGTTTCAAGTAAAACTCAGGGAAGGACTAACTTGGCAAGATGGTAAACCATTGACAATTGACGATGTGATTTTCACCTTTGAGATCGCGAAAAAGTATACTGGAATTAACTACAGTGGAATTTGGAATTGGCTCGAGAGAATCGTTAAGGTTGATCAGCGAACCGTGAATTTTGTCTTCTCAGATCCAAGGTATCACGAATGGGGGCAGCAACTTATAAGTATAGGTATCATTCCAAAGCATGTATGGGAAACCAAAACTGAAGAGGAAGTTCTTCAAGGTGCAAACGAAAGACCCATTGGTTCAGGTCCGTATTTCGTGGAAAGCTGGGACAGCGACAGAAATGTGTTTAGGAAAAACCCGAACTGGTGGGGAATAAAAGTTCTTGGTCTTGATCCAAAACCCGAAAGAGTAATCATAGTTAGGATTTTGAGTAACAACGTTGCCATAGGCATGTTGATGAAAGGAGAACTTGACTGGAGCAACTTCTTCTTACCAGGTATTCCGGCACTCAAAAGAGCTTACGGTATTCACACTTGGTATGAGTCTGCTCCATACATGCTGCCAGCTAACACAACTGGAATATATCTCAATGTGAACAAGTATCCGTTGAATATTCCGGAGTTCAGAAGAGCCATGGCTTTCGCAATCGATACATCAAAGATAGTACAAAGAGCTTTTGAAGGAATGGTAGTACCATCAAATCCAGCTGGAATATTGCCAGTACCCGGATTCATCAAATACTATCCAGAAGAGGTTGCAAAGCAGTTTGGGTTCAAATATGATCCAGCTATGGCAAACAAGATTCTCGATGAACTTGGATTCAAAGACGTCAACAGGGATGGTCTAAGAGAAGATCCACAAGGTCGTCCTTTCAAACTGACCATTCAATGTCCTTATGGTTGGACAGACTGGATGGTTTCGATCCAATCGATTGCCGAAGATCTTAGGAAAGTTGGTATTAATGTAGAACCTATCTATCCAGATGCATCGAAATACAATGACGACTTGTTTGCTGGTAGATTCGATATCATTCTCAACAACTACGTCACCAACGTATCAAGTACAATTTGGTCATACTTCAACGCAGTCTTTTATCCTGATGCAGTTGGATCGGAATATTCGTATGCAGGAAACTTTGGAAAATATCAAAATCCTCAAGCACAAGAACTACTTGATCGGTTGAACAGAACACCACTGAACGATGAAGCCAATATTAAAGCTTTGGTTGCCAAACTTTCTGAGATTCTTCTTAAAGAGCTGCCATTTATTCCACTTTGGTACAACGGCGCTTGGTTCCAAGCATCCGAAGCTGTTTGGAAAGGTTGGCCATCAGAAAAGAATCCATACGCATGGCCGATCAGCTGGGGTGGACATTGGCAACTTGGTGGAATCAAAGTGCTGTTTGGAATAAAATCAGAATGATTCCTCCCTACTTTATCCCTCGTCCCCTTGCGGGCGAGGGATAAAATTATAATTATAAGGGAGTGAAAAATCTTGAGGAAATATCTTACTCGCAAAATCATCACATATCTTTTAACTTTCTTTTTTGCTGTGACGATAGACTGGGCTATTCCAAGATTTATGCCAGGTAATCCTATAAATGTTCTTATATCACGTTTTGCTGCCTTACCAGAATCTATAAAGGTTATGCAAAGTTATTTCACTCAAGCTTTTGGTTTGGATAGACCTATGTGGGAGCAATACGTGAGTTTTTGGAAAGCTCTATTTCGTGGAGATCTCGGAATAAGCATTTATCTTTATCCTCAGCCAGTTGCAAAGGTCATTTTCGAGGCTTTGCCCTATACCCTTGCAGTTTTATTACCAGCCATATTTGTAAGTTTCATAGTTGGTAACAGGCTCGGAGCTTTTGTTGCGAGGAAAAAGCGCTTGGACAATTTTGCTCTTCCGATTTTTTACACCCTTACAGCTTCGCCATATTTTTGGTTTGGAATATTACTTGCTTGGTTCTTTGGAGTTGTGCTTGGTTGGTTCCCAATAGCCGGTGCTTACAGTTTTCTGTTAAAACGATCCTTTTCTTGGATCTTCATCAGAAGTTTTCTCTACCACTGGATATTGCCGTTCTCATCGTTGGTTCTTGTTATGCTTGGTGGTTGGGCAATTGGAATGAGAAACATGATTATTTACGAACTGGAGGCGAATTATTCGAGATATCTCGAAAATTGCGGAGCATCTGAGAGGTTAATTCGAAGGTATGCTTATAGAAACGCAATTCTTCCTCAAGTTACTGGTCTTGCAATTCAACTTGGTACTGCTGTTGCAGGAACTTTAACAACCGAGATAGTCTTTTCCTATCCTGGTATAGGTTACATACTAATGCAAGGCATACTTAATCAAGATTACTTCTTAGTACAAGGTTGTTTTCTATTTAGAGTAATTGGTGTATTGTTAGCAAACTTTATAGTCGATCTTTACTATGTGATATTAGACCCGAGGATAAGAAAGGCCTACATCGGGGAGGTCTGAAGATGACAAGAAAAGAATTCATACATTTTGTATTGAAAAATAAAAAAATTGTGTTTTCAGTATCTGTTTTAAGCTTTCTTGCGCTGCTTGCGATTTTTGGTCCTAAGTTCACCCCTTATGATCCTTTGGAATTTGCCGCGGCACCTTATCAACCACCAAGTGGAAAGCACTGGCTTGGTACGAATACTTTTGGTCAGGATTTGTTTACTCAGCTGGTTTATGGACTTAGAAATTCTTTATTAGTTGGATTATTCGGTGGTAGTTTGGCTACTTTCGTTGGACTCTCAATTGGCTTCATTGCAGGATACAAAGGTGGATGGATTGACGAGCTATTCATGATGCTTTCAAATATTCTTATGGTTTTGCCTACATTGGCTTTGCTGATAATAATTGCTGCATATTTACCATACAGAGGTGTTGTAATTCAAAGCATTATAATTGGTTTCACTGCATGGCCATGGACAGCGAGGGCAGTAAGGGCACAAACGATGAGTTTAAAAACAAGAGAATTTGTCGACTTAGCTCGAATAACTGGTAGAAGCAGTTTAAAAATCATTTGGCAAGAAATTATGCCAAATATGATGTCTTACGTTTTCATGGTCTTTATTCTTCAGTTTGGTGGAGCGATTTTGGCGGCAACCGGTTTGGATTTCATAGGCCTTGGACCAACCAGAGGTATTTCGCTCGGAATAATGATGCAACAAGCAACACTTTGGAATGCAATTCAACTTGGTATGTGGTGGTGGGCAATAACTCCTGGTGCTGTGATAACTCTTATAGTTGCTTCTTTGTACATAATGAACACAGGACTCGATGAGGTATTCAACCCACGATTAAGGGAGCTGTGAGAAAATGAATGCTGACGACGTTATATTAAAAGTCAACAATTTGAAAATTTACTACAGCACTCTTCATGGAAACGTCAAAGCTGTTGATGATGTCAGCTTTGAAATCAAAAAGCACGAAGTTTTAGGTATTGCTGGAGAATCAGGATGTGGGAAATCAACGCTTAGTAATTCTTTGTTGATGCTGAAACCACCAATGAAATATCATGGTGGTGAAGCATTGATTGATGGCGTGAATATAATGACTCTTTCGAGGAAAGAAGTCAAAAAGATCAGGTATAGAAAGATTTCGATAATTCCTCAGTACGCCATGGACGCTTTAAATCCAACGAAAAAAATCAAGGAAATAACACGCGATTTATTAAGAGAACATGACGAAGAATTTGAAAGAAAAATAGATCTCATAGAAGAAAGGCTGCAGATCGTGAATCTTACAAAAAGTGTACTTAACATGTATCCCATAGAACTGTCGGGAGGAATGAAGCAGAGAGTAGTAATGGTCATATCGACACTTCTTAATCCAAATGTTTTGATAGCTGACGAAATAACTTCCGCACTAGATGTTAGTAGTCAAAAGGCTGTTATCCAAATGTTGTATCGCATGAAAGAGGAACACATTGTTGGTTCAATAGCTTTTATCACACATGATCTTGCAATCCTGTATCAGATAGCAGACAGAATAATGATAATGTATGCAGGAAAAATTGCAGAAATTTCCCCAACAGAAGAAATTGTTAGACAGCCTCTGCATCCTTACACAAGAATGCTCATGGCTTCGCTTCCGAAGATGGGACTAAGGTACAATGAAGTCAAACTTAAAGGAATATCTGGCTATCCGCCAAATCTGCTAGAAATTGGTCCTGGTTGCAGATTTAGAGAAAGATGTCCGGTTGCCATGCAATTATGCACTCAGGATCCTCCTCTGTTTGACATTGAAGGTCGAAAAGTAGCATGCTGGCTGTATAAAAGCGAGGGTGAGACAAATTGAGCTTGCTCGAAGTCAAGAATCTGTCAAAGGAATTTCCATTAGGCTTTCTAGGGCGCGTAAAACTTAAAGCTGTTGATAATGTTTCTTTCGAACTGAATGAGCATACAATTATCTCACTCATCGGTGAAAGTGGAAGTGGTAAAACAACCATTGGCAGGTTAATTTTGAGGTTACTCAAACCAACCAGAGGCGAAATAATCTTGGATGGCAAAGATGTAGGAAGTTTTAAGCCTAATGACTACTACAGAAAAGTCCAAGGTATCTTTCAAGATCCCTATTCTTCTTTCAATCCAGTATACAAGATAGACCGAATTTTTGAAATGATTTTCGAAGAATTCATGCCTGACTTTGACAAAAAGCGACGTAGGGAAGAAGTTGAAAAAATTCTTATAAGCGTTGGAATGAATCCCTCGCAGATTTTAGGAAAATATCCACACCAACTCAGTGGTGGACAACTTCAAAGAATTTTGATCGCAAGAACTCTTTTATTAAAGCCAAAAGTACTTATAGCCGACGAAATAATAAGCATGCTAGATGCTTCGACAAGAGTAGATATTTTGAACCTACTTGGAGATCTCAAAGAAAAAGGCATGTCAGTTATATTCATAACACATGATCTTTCATTCGGTTATTACATAAGTGATGTTACGATAATTCTTTACAAAGGAAGTATCATGGAAATGGGAGATACTAAAAAAGTTTTCCACAATCCCATTCATCCTTACACAAAAATGCTGTTGGAATCTGTCCCAAGTATTGATAAAAAATGGGATTTAAAAAAGCTGTTTATGCCAGAATTGGTTTCTCAGGATGCTTCAGGATGCAAATTCCACGAAAGATGTAAGGAAGCTACAGAAGAGTGCAAGAAACAACTCCCAGAATTAATCGAAGTCGAACCGAATCACAAAGTAGCTTGTATCAAAGCTGATATTTCTGCTGAAGTTGACAAGCCTTAGAGGAAAACGTGAGGTGAAATGCATTGGTAACGATAAAAGATGTTGCAAAAGCTGCAGGTGTTTCAATCGCAACGGTGTCAAGAGTTATAAACGGTTTTGAAAAAGTTGAAGAAAAAACTCGCAAAAAAGTTCTCAAGGCAATAAAAGAACTCGGTTACAAACCCAGAGCACACTTTGGCCTTAATGGAACGTTGTTAAAAACTGTTGGGGTTTTATTACCCGATCTTGGTGGATATCATTATGGTGAGATACTAAGTGGTATAGAAGAATATTGTTTTGAGAACAACTTTGACGTGATGATTTCACTTACAAGGAATCTGCCGAATGTTGAAAAGGAAATTCTTGATCAATATTTTAATAGAAAAGTTGATGGAATTTTAGTTTGCACGCTGTCTGGTGACGAAAAGTTTTTGGAGAAATTTTTGAACATTGGCGTGACTGTGGTTGCAATAGACTCGAAGATCGACGAGGTTAAAGTTGACTCTGTAAATGTGGACAACTTTCACGGTTCATACCATGCAGTTAAATACCTGTACGAAAAGCGTCATCGAAAGATCCTATATGTAGCTGGTCCAGAGTATTCCCATGCAGCAATCGAAAGGGAAAAAGGTATTGAGAAATTTCTTGCCAAACACAAGTTAAAAGTCATGATAGGTGAAGAAAGAGGTTTCCAGCCAGAGGTAGGCTACAATGTCGTCAGGAATCATTTGAAAAGACGAGGGAAAGATTTCACGGCTGTTTTTTGTGTGAACGATTATGTTGCACTTGGTGCACTGAATGCTTTAAATGAAGCTGGCATTGCTGTGCCCAGCGAGGTTTCTGTTATGGGGTTCGATGACTCTCCGTTTGCTTGCTATACTATCCCACCTTTGACAACAGTTGCACAACCACGCTGGTTAATGGGTAAACTGGGCGCCCAA
>JBEPZZ010000057.1:0-11238 GCA_041640575.1 Pseudothermotoga sp.
GATCTTTGTCTCGAACTTGTCCTCTCCGAAGATCTCAACGAATTCTGCTCCTTTTGAAATCCCGCAGTCAATTACTCGTTCCATAACACTTTGTTCTAGCAACAAGAACACCTCCTTTTAGTTAATTCTATCATATCAAATTAGCTTAACGAACTAATAAGTACCTAAGGATATGATCAGAACCATTCAACTAAAACAGCCAAATCAGCCGCTTAAAACAAAGATTCGCATTTAATAGAAACACACAGTCACTCGCGAAAGTACTTTTTGAATTTGAAGTTTCACAGCACGGCAAATCAGAAAAAGATTTCACAGTAGCTGAAGCACAAAATATCAGGAGAATCAATTTGACTGAAACCATAAATTAAAAGGAAAGTCCATATTGTACTGAGGTAAAATGGTTGAGGTGATGAAGGTGTTATTCTTGGCTTTGTGCACCGCAGGACTTGAACAAGCACCATGCATCGAACTTAAGAGAATGGGGTACAGAATATCGAAAGTTACCTCAGGACACATATATTTTTCAGCTAACCTTGAGGATGTCCCAAAACTAAATCATTATTTAAATAGCGCTGACAGAGTGCTCATAAGTGTTGGACAGTTTGAAGCTAAAGATTTTGATCAACTTTTCGATGGAACATACTCTCTCTCATGGGAACAATTGGTTGATAAAGACGCGAATATAGTTGTTGAAAAGGTGAAGGTAAGATCTTCAAAACTATCCGCAACAGGTGCCGTTGCCTCCGTTGTAAAAAAGGCAATTTATGAAAAAATCAGATCCACAGGTAGAGCAACAATAGAGTATCCACTATACATATATATAAAGAACGACCTGGTGGAATTAGCTTTGGATACAACAGGAAAAGAAGCACTAAGCAAAAGAGGATATCGCATTAAGACATCAATTGCGCCTTTGAGAGAAACAATCGCGGCGGGTTTGCTCCTAATTAGTGGCTGGAACATGGAAAAACTAGTTGTCGACCCATTTTGCGGTAGTGGCACAATTCCGATAGAAGCTGCAAGGATCTATCTGAAGATACCAAACAATAAGCGTAGCTTTGCATTTCAAAGTTGGCCAATTTACCGAGCAGCACAATTTAGCATCATGGAAAGGAAGAAATGCTTTTCTAGAACAGTGTCTTTGGGTTTTGATATTGACGATATAGTCCTAAAGGCAGCGCTGGAAAACGCTGCAAAAGCTGGAATAAGAGAGTGTGTACGGTTTGAAAAGAGAGATTTCTTCCAGCTTCAAAAATTCGACGATTCTGTACATATTGTCACAAATCCTCCATATGGCTACCGAATCACGGAAGTTAACAATCAGTTCTACAGGGGATTGTCTCGTTTTTTTACAACTTTTCCGAAGTCACGAATTTGTATAATCACAACAAAAAACAACCTTGAAAAGTTCCTTGGCAAAAGGCCAGAGAAGAAGTTCAAGTTTCAAAACAGTGGTCTCTGGACCTGGTGCTACATTTTTGAAAATCAATAGCACAGCAAAAGCGGGGCCTAGATGGCCCCGCTGTTTCCCGGCTATTTTCATCAAGCCAATTTTTCTGCTTCTGCAGCTCTTGGTGTTTCTTCGATCTGTATGTTCGCAAAAATTTCCAAGCCTGTTCCAGCAGGTATCAACTGTCCAACGATTACGTTTTCTTTTAAACCTTCCAAATAGTCTATGCGCCCCTCTATCGAAGCTTCTGTGAGCACTTGTGGTGTTTGTTGGAAGGAGGCAGCACTAAGCCAACCTTTCTGCTCAAGAGACGCCTTGGTAATCCTTAGGACTCTTCTCCGATAAATCATCGGCTCTTTTGGCAGAATCTGGTAAACCTCAACGCGCCCCTTCTCGTAAACGCTTAGTTCTTTAACACCGAACTTTAGAGCCTTCTCAAGAAGTTCGTCCGTAACTTCAACACCTTCAGGCGCAATGTCTTCAACTGTTTCACCAACTTTTGCGACTATCTTCTTAGCGAGAACCTTACCTACAACAAGCTTTCTGTTATTGTGTACTTCAGCGTTTGCTTCAATTATCGATTTATTTATCTTTTCCGCTTCAGTCAATGAAAGCAGTTGTCCAGGAAGGAAATCTGTATCACCCGGATCGACGACCTCTACTTTACCAAGCATTTGTCTTATGATAACCTCAAAATGCTTGTTGTGGATTTCAACGCCTTGTTCAACATACACTTTTTGCGTTTCTCTTAACAAATACATGGCAGTTGCCTCAACGCCTAGAGTATCCATTAACTTTCTAAGTCGAATAGAGCCTGTGGTCAACTGCGTACCGGGTAATACCTTGTCACCGGGTTTGACCTTTTCTTTTGTCTTCTCCGGTACATCATATTCGTGAATCTGTCCAGAGAAGTCCTCAATGTAGATCTTTTTCTTCTTTCCTTCTACTTCTTTAATGTCCTTTACAATACCTGCAACCAAACTGAAGCTTGCTTCAGGTTCTTTGAGCTTTTTGCGAGCTTCAAATAGTTCTTCAGCTCGAGGCAAACCCTGTGTTATGTCTGCCGCCGTTGCTATTCCACCCGTGTGGAAAGTTCTCATCGTTAGCTGTGTACCCGGTTCACCTATTGACTGAGCCGCTATAATTCCAACGGCTTCTCCAACGTTAACCGCCCTATGGCTGGACAGGTCCATACCGTAGCACATAGCGCAGACACCTTTCTCTGCTGCGCAAGTCAATGGTGATCTTACGTAAATGTTGGGTCGAACCCTTAAACGAGTGATACCGTTCTCCTCCAGAACCTTTGCTACAACCTCGTCTATTTCTTCCTGATAACTTGTTAGCTGTTTGCCACCCTTCTTATCCTTAACAACCTCCAAGCAAATTGTTCCAACTACTGGATAAACCTTCACCTTCAGTTCCTTCTTGCCCGTACTTCGTGCAGCCCTAACTACATCCCAAGACAACTCCGTACCTATGCTATAATGTGTACCATCAGCTGCAAAGATTTCTTCATCAATTTCCGTATACATTTGTGGTAACTGAAGGCTATGCAAGTCGATAGTTTTCTGCTCAGATACAGGACTAACCACGGAATAATTTGCCAAGAATTCTGCATCGTCATCAGACAGAATCGTATTTCTGGTGTACTCCCTCTGGGTGTTAGGATTTTTGACAACTTCACCGGTTGAAGGATCGACTACATCTTTAGCCAAAACTCTACCAAAGAGAAAATCTTTTAGCTTTTGCACTGTAAGACCATCGCTGGTCAATTCCACTGCTTTCAAGCCGTCTTCTGTTCCACAATCAGTTGTTGATATGACAACCGATTGCGCAACATCTACGAGTCTACGCGTAAGGTATCCAGCTTGCGAAGTTCTCAAAGCTGTGTCTGCAGCACCCTTTCTTGCACCATGGGTTGAAATGAAGAACTCCATACTCGATAGACCTTGTCTGAAGTTTGAAGTTATTGGTATTTCAATTGTTTTTCCTGAAGGATCTGCCATTAGCCCTCTCATACCTGCTAACTGTTTCACTTGGTCGATGTTACCTCTAGCACCAGAATTAACCATCATGAAGACTGGGTTGAAGGGATCTTCACCAAGAGCTTCATATGTCACTTTTTGAACATCTTCTGTTGCTTTAGACCAAGCTTTTATTATTTCTTGGTACCTTTCCTCGTAAGTTAGGAAACCTTCTTCATATTGTTGCTCAATGAAATCAACCATTTTTCTTGCTTGTTCAATAATCTTATCTTTCAAAGGTGATACAACCAAATCTTTCAGGGATATAGTCAAACCAGATAAAGTGGCATAGTGGAATCCCAAATCCTTAATTGCATCAAGTAAATCAGCTGTTGCTTCAATACCATGCTTCTTAAACGTATCATAGATCACGTTCTTTATTTCTTTCTTTCCAAAAGTTATTGAATAATCACGCAAATCTGGCGCTATAACCTCGTTCATAATGATTCTTCCAACAGTTGTCTTTACTACCTTCTCTTCGTTACCTATTCTTACTTTGGCTAAAACTGGTTCATGAAGCGATACAAAACCAAGTGAATACGCGAGTGTAGCTTCCTCCGGTGAGCCAAAGCTGAATCTTGGTTTAGATACATCAAAATCCTTGCCAACAGCTGTCAGATAATAGACTCCAACTATTATATCCTTTCCTGGCATCGATATAGGCTTGCCGTGAGCTGGTGAAATAATGTTATATCGGGACAGCATCAGATATCTAGCCTCTGCTTGCGCAGCAGCTGAAAGTGGCAAATGAACTGCCATTTGATCCCCATCAAAGTCAGCATTAAATGGTGGGCAAACGAGTGGATGCAATTGTATTGCATTGCCTTCGATCAGTTTTGGCTCAAAAGCTTGTATTGACATTCTGTGCAGAGTCGGTGCTCTGTTCAACAGAACCAGTTGACCTTTTATTACTTCTTCTAGCACATCCCAAGCTTCTGGCATTTCTTTCTCTATTATTGCTCTCTTCATTTTTTTGGCTTTGCTAGATTCTGCGCCGCCTTCCAGAAGCTTAGCATAAACAAAGGGTTTGAATAGCTCCATCGCCATTTTCTTCGGCAGACCACATTGATGAATCTTGAGATTCGGTCCAACCACTATGACAGCTCTACCTGAATAATCAACTCTTTTACCCAAAAGATTTCTTCTGAAGCGACCTTTTTTACCCTTGACAAGATCAGTAAGGGATTTCAAAGGCCTCCCGTTCCTGTCGGTAACGGATTTACCGATTCTTCCATTGTAAAGTAAACTGTCTACAGCCTCCTGCAACATTCTTTTTTCATTTCTTACAATAATTTCAGGTGCACCGATTTCTAGAAGTCTTCTCAATCTATTGTTCCTATTTATAACACGTCGATAAAGATCATTAAGATCAGTTGTAGCGAAGCGACCACCATCAATTTGAATCATTGGTCGAAGATCTGGAGGGATCACAGGAAGAACCTCTAGGACCATCCATTCTGGTTTTGTCCCGGACTTTATCAAATCCTTAAGTATTTTTAACCTCCGCAAGAGTTTTAATGCTTTCCCGCTGCTCCTTGATGTCGAGGCTAACTCAGCTTCTATTTGTGCTTTGAGCTTTTCTAGATCTATCTTTTCAAGTAACTTCTTAATGGCCGTAGCTCCATAATGTGCTTCAATTTTACCTGGATACAACTCTTTGTAGGCTTCATATTCACTTTCAGTTATAATCGCACCAACCTGCAAGTTGATGGACTTTGAGAGCTCTTCATCTATCGAAGTTATAGCTACTATTGGTTTATCATTTTCCACCTCAGACTCGGCCGAAAACTGCCCGGGATAATATTCCTCAAAAATTTTGTATTCATTCAGTGACAGTACCTCATCCTCATACAAAAATCTGTCAGCAAGGTAATCCCCAGATTTTACACTTTCTCCATCGTTGACCTGCACGAATGCTCCTTCAAAAACCGGATACAACTTTTCTTCGATCAAAAATTCTACAAACAATTGTCCAGAAGACAAAACTTCGTAGGATCCATCCTCAAGTGGTTTGACATTTAAGTCTTTGCCAAAAACAATTTTTCCATCTGCAGGGCTTTCAATAGATTGAATTTGTCCAGCTGTAAGGAGCTGATCTCCAGCTTTAACTTTTGCTCCGTTTTTGACCATTATTCTAACGCAATACGGTATCGTGATCGTAACGGGCTGTTCTTTACTTGTAGTCAATGGTTTCACACTCAAGGTTGAAGCTAGCTCATCTATTTCGACAGTTCCATCAAACGGTGCGTAAAACGGGGGAATTTGTTTTTCAGCTACTAACAGCTGACCTTTGTGCACCTGCTGATTATTCTTAACAAGAAGGATCATACCTGGCTGTAACTGAATCGGTGTCTTATTCACATGTCGAACATGAATCCAAGTTAACTCTCTTCCGGTATGTGTTTTTTCAACCTTTATTTTGACTTCACCTTCGATGTCAGAAACAACAGGTGACTTCGGATTCTTTATCATTACCGCTCTTTCCGCTTCAAAATCAAGAACTTTGCTGTATATTTCATATTCGGAATGATAAAGCACGTCACCGGCGGAGAAAAATGTCTTCTTAGGATCCGTTACTATGTACATTTTTTCGATAATTCTTTTACTTCCGTGGTAAGTTATATTCTCCAAATCGCGTACGTTTATGTTTAACAAAGTTGAGATAATGCTTGGGCTGCTTTTTAGATACCATATGTGAACTACTGGTGCAGCAAGATCAATATGTCCCATTCTTCTTCTCCTGGCTTCTTTCGACTCTACACGTACGCCACATCTTTCACAAACTGTACCTTCGTACTTTTTGCCTTTATACTTTCCACAAGCGCATTCATAATCTTTGGTTGGTCCAAAGATCTTCTCGCAAAAGAGACCGTCTCTTTCCGGCTTGAAGGAACGATAATTGATAGTCTCCGGTTTTTTAACCTCGCCATTTGACCAACTTCTTATTATTTCGGGTGATGCAACGCCTATTTTAACTGCCGCAATCTTTCTTTTGAAGGTGGAAACCGACATCATCCTTCCCTCCTTGGCAACTCATTTAGATGGTGTCAATGTCGACTTCGTTGCCATTTTCATCGAATACTCTGACATCCAGCGCTATTCCTCTAAGTTCCTTCACCAAAACTTTGAAGCTTTCAGGTATCCCAGGTTCAGGAATGTTCTTTCCTTTAAGGATAGCTTTGTAAACCTCGTTTCTGCCTCTTATATCATCCGACTTAATAGTCAGCATTTCATTAAGTGTATGAGACGCCCCATGTGCTTCAAGAGCCCAAACCTCCATTTCGCCGAATCTCTGCCCACCAAATTGGGCCTTTCCACCTAATGGTTGCTGGTGAATCAGTGAATATGGACCAGTTGACCTAGCGTGAATCTTGTCTTTCGCAATGTGTATAAGTTTCATCATGTACATATAACCTACGACAACTGGCTTACCAAATGGTTCACCTGTTCGCCCATCTCTCAAAAGTACCTTTCCGCTTGGATTATTCTCATCGTCACCTATTTCTAAATTCATAACCCTTCTTTCCTCGTAAAGCCAAGGCAAGATTTGATCTTCTTTTGCTCCATCGAAAACAGGTGAGGCAAACCAGTTATTTGTGAGTTTTGCTAGCCAACCTAGATGCGTTTCAAAAATTTGTCCAACATTCATTCTTGATGGGACACCGAGAGGGCTCAATACCATTTGTATAGGTGTACCATCTGGCAAGAAAGGCATGTCTTCTTTTGGAAGAATCATTGAAACAACACCTTTGTTACCGTGTCTTCCGGCCAATTTATCGCCTATCTCTAAAGTTTTCCTGCTAGCAACGTAAACTCTAATAAGCTTGTTTACACCTGGTCCAAGGTCAGTACCTTCTTCATCTTTGTCGAAAACCTTAACACCTATAACTCGACCATCGGTGCCGTGCGGCAACCTCAACGATGAATCTTTCACATCCTTACCCCGTTCACCAAAGACAGATCTTATTATTTTTTCCTCCGGTGTCGTTTCACCTTCACCCTTTGGTGTTACTTTCCCAACCAGGATATCTTGTGGTCCGACATATGCACCGATTCTCACTATTCCTTTTTCGTCAAGATTTCTAAGCTGTTCCTTGCCAACGTTCGGAATATCTGCCGTGATCTCTTCTGGCCCTAATCGTGTGTCACGAGCCTGTGTTTCAAAGACTTCAATATGAATGGATGTGAAAGCATCGTCTTCTAAGAGTTCCTGGCTAACTAAGATAGCATCCTCAAAGTTGTATCCTTCCCACGGCATGAACGCTACCAACACATTTCTACCAAGAGCAAGTTCTCCCATGTCCGTCGCCGGACCATCGGCAATGGCGTCCCCAGATTTCACAAAATCACCAACATTGACAATCGGACGCTGGTTGATAGTTGTATCCTGATTTGTTCTAATAAATTTCATCAACCTGTATTCGTCGAGAATCGGTTTTCCTTCGTTATACATCAAATTTCCTTGCTTGTCAGTTCTGTGTATGATAATCCTTCTAGCATCAACTTTTTTCACAACACCGTCGTTTTTTGCAAAAAAAACAAATACAGAATATCTTGCAGCGTCATATTCCATACCAGTTGCCACAAACGGTGCTTCAGGTTTAAGGAGTGGGACAGCTTGCCTTTGCATGTTCGAACCCATAAGAGCTCGGTTAGCATCATCGTGCTCAAGAAATGGAATCAGAGCTGTCGAAACACTGACGATTTGCTTTGTTGATATATCCATAAACTGGACTTTGTCTCTTTCAACATACTGAACTTTCTCCATGTACCTTACTGGAACTCTTTCATCAATTATGTTCATGTCTTTGTCTAGTCTTATTGTACAAGGAGCAATGTTGTAGTACTCTTCCTCATCTGCAGTTAGATAAACTATTTCGTTCGTAAGTCTCCCATTAACTACCTTTCTGTAAGGAGTGACAAGAAAACCGAATTTGTCAATACCCGCATAAACTGCTAGAGATGTAATCAAACCGATATTTCCACCTTCTGGAGTCTCGATCGGGCACATTCTTCCATAGTGCGAATGATGAACGTCACGAACTTCAAAACGTGCGCGCTCTCTCTTTAATCCTCCAGGCCCCACTGCTGTTAAACGCCTTTTGTGTGTCAGTTCAGCTAATGGATTCACTTGCTCCATGAACTGCGATAAAGGACTAGTCGCAAAGAACTGGTTTATACCTGCTATTATCGTTTTAATATTGATTAAGCTTGGAACCGATATTTTGTCCAGGGAACTATAAAGTGCCAAGCGATCCTGGATTAATTTCTGGGCTCTGGCTAAGGCTTTTTCCAGTTCTCCTTCAATTAATTCACCGACAGTTCTAACTCGTTTGTTTCCAAGGTGATCTTTCGTATCCATGATCTCGGGATTCTTGCTCACTTCCAACAAATAACGACTAGCCAGTACTATGTCCAACGGCGTCAAAGCAAGTTGATCGACATTGTATTCAGCTTCTTCTGCCTCTTTCTTTGATACTCCGGCTACTTGTTTCAAGTAGTCACGGTATGCTTGAGTCAATCTTCTATTTATTTTGTAACGCCCTACTTCGGTCAATTCAAACCTTTCTGTTGTGAAATAAAGTCCCATGAGATAAGCCTTTGCAGTCGCTACTCTTGGAATTTCACCAGGTTTCAACTTTCTGTAAATCTCAACGAATGCTTTGTTCGAATCAACATCTCCATAGGCATCCTTGAGCTTTTCCAGAGTCTTCTGAGCCGCTGGGTGAGCTCTCTTAACAACTTTAATTTTTGAATTTCTTATAATTTCAACAGCTTCCTTAGTTAAGGGGTCCCCCCGATCAACTATCTTTGTTCCATTGATCGAAATATCTTCGAGAACAATTGAGCCTATAGCTTTTTCGAGACTATACTCATCCTCTGCATCTACAAAATCTGGAAATAGATCAAGAATTTCCAAGTCGGATTCATAACCAATAGCTTTAAGTAAAAGGAACAAATTGATACGTCTCTTTCTGTCTATTCTTGCATAGAAGAGCTCTTCTGCTGGATTGAACAATATCTCCAACCAGGCACCTCTTGCTGGCAAAAAGTGAGCTATGTACAGAGGTTCAGGAGTCTGAGTTTTAGAAACTTCTGTTACAAAATAAACGCCAGGTGCCCTGACTAACTGACTGACTACAACTCGTTCAGCACCGTTCACAATGAAGGTACCATTTTCAGTCATATAAGGTATAGATCCAAGAAAAGCCTCTTCTTCTCTCATTTCACCGGTGTTGGTATCTGTTATCCTAACAACTGCGTACACAGGAACAGAATAAGTTATACCTTTCTCTCTACATTCTTCAGGCGATTTATCGGGATGTCCAACTCTGGCAGCAACGAATTCAAGGACAAAACCCTTCTCTCCGCGTCTCAGATCACCTCTGTGAGGCTGCGAGGTTATCGGGGAGAACTTCTTTAGTATTCTGAGCAAGCCATTCTCGAGGAAGTCCTTATATGAGTCCTTTTGAACGGATATCAGGTCCGGAACGGGTACTACTTCTTGAATGCGACCGAAGCTAAGACGTTCACGCCTTCCATAGCGAACTATCCTCATTTTATCACCTCTACCTAATTCGCGGTAAAAATCGAAGGAATTTTTGCGAGAGCACAGAAAGTGTAGGGTCACTATTAAATGATAACACACAAAAACCTATACCAGCAAAGCTGGTATAGGTTTGATACAATTTCTTCGTCGGACGGAAAAACGCATTTACATTATTTCAATATAACCTCTGCACCTGCTTCTTCAAGCTTTTTCTTTATATCCTCTGCTTCATTCTTCGGAGCACCGGATTTAACAATTGCATCTGGACTTCCAGCTTTTTCTACAAGATCCTTAGCTTCCTTCAGGCCAAGACCTGTGACCTCTCTCACCACTTTGATAACTCCAACTTTGTTGGCACCAAAGCTCTTCAGAATAACATCAAATTCGGTCTTTTCTTCAGCCTTAGCTTCTGGTGCCGCTGTGGGTGCTGGTCCTGCAACAGCTGCAACCGCAACTGGGGCAGCTGCAGTAACGCCAAATTTTTCTTCAAGTGCTTTAACGAGCTGAGCAAGCTCAGCTACTGTTAACTTTTCAATAGCTTCCACAATCTGTTCAATATTCATTCTACCACACCTCCGTTATGAATTAGATTTCTTCTCTTCCACTGCCTTCAAAACATACAAGACTTTTCTCATTGTTCCAGTCAACACATACAGAAGACCAGAAATAGGCGCCTGTAACCTTCCAACAACTGTTGCGTAAAGTTCTTTCTTACTCGGCAAGTTAGCAAGAACAGGAACTTGCTCACCAGTAAAGGGTTTGCGCTCAAGAAGACCACCTTTGAAAATCGCCTCTAGTTTGCGCTCCTTTGCAAAGTTGTTAATGATTCTGAGAGCCTCGACAGGATCCTCGTCCTTGACGTAAATAACTGCCGTCGGACCTGTTAGACAAGAGATAAAATCTTTTTCATCATATCCGGCGTTCTTTAGAGCTATACGGGCTAGGGTGTTCTTTATAACCTTCAAATGTGCCTTTGCTGCATACTTTGAGTATATTCTTCGCCTGATTTCTCTCATTGTTGCAACGTTGAACCCGCTGTAATTAATGAACAGAATCAGTGACGAACCTGCAAAATCACTTTGCAATGTTTCTACTATTTGCTGCTTTTGCTCCTTAGTTAGCATGTTGCACCTCCTTTCAAAATAAAGGGGTCTCCTTTAATACCTGAGACCCCGCACAACAAAGTGCACATCTACGTCGCCTCTGTAGGCGGG
>JBEPZZ010000058.1:0-11136 GCA_041640575.1 Pseudothermotoga sp.
TACTCTGCAAAACAATCAATTAGCTTACTCCTTTTTTTACTTTGCTTGAGAATCTTTATTCCTACAATTTCACGCTTTTGATTTTCAACGAATTCCACTTCACCGGTTTTCACCATGTCCAAAATAGCAGCGGAAATTGCATCATCATCTGGGGTTTGGCACAATCTTTTTACGATGGCATTCACAAGTTCCGGTGGGTCATTATATGGAATTTCCCTCTCGTATTCAGCTTGATAATCAATTTTTTCTTCTCTTCCATATCTTCGATAAACATAGAATGGAAAAGCTGCAACCACAACAACATAGATAATAGCAAATACAACCAGAAGGCGAGTTTTCAACAGATATGCCTTTTCTTCTTTTTCAACATCACTCATACTGGCATCAATAAAGTACTTTGTCTCAGTATTAGTGATTTGTGGAAAAACAAACCGCCCTTCAACAAAGGTATCTTTTGGAACCCTTCTGAATGTAAATTCGTATATATTTGAAGCTACATCATTTCTAGTGATGTGTAATCCCCAAGGATGGTGATATATAAGTGGTTTACCAAATTCGAGCGGCAACACAACGCGAACTTTTAATAGCATAGTTGGGACAACAGTTCCTTTGCCAATGTATTTAATGAAAAGTTGCGAGAAATCTTTACCTTCCATCAAAATGTCCCTCAAGAGGTAGCTGACTGCAATCTCCACGATTTGTCCTTCATTTGGAACAGATACGTATTCCTCCATCGATCGGCTGAAAAGAACTCTAAGCGAAATGTTTCTGATGGTTTTTTCGTCATATATGATTTGTGAAGGAGTAGGTCCTTGAAGAACCTCGACCCTAAGATCTTCAATCTTCACAGGTTCCTCAAAATCTATCGCCCAGCTTACATATCTAAAAGGTTGTTTTATCTTATATGTAATTCTCTCAGTAACCGTTGCACTACCATCTTTGTAGAGAACAATTGAATAACTTCTTTCAGGAATCTCAAAGGAAATTGAAAACGAAATTATCGAGTAAAACAAAGAAAACAAGAGGAATAAGATTATTGTTTTCAATCTTCCACCTCCTAACTGTAACTTTGCAACTACAACAATTCTTTAAGTATCTCCCTTGCCTGTTCGTAGCTTAACTTACCTTCAGCAACGAGCCTAAGGATCTTTTTCTCTATATCTTCTGCTCTTTCTGCTCTATTTGTTGCCTTTATTGTCAAATCGCCAGACGTTGTACTGACAACAACTTTCATACGGCCATCACCGAAGAGGTACTCTCTTCCCTCACGGGTATAGCCAATATTGCTTGTGAGATCACCGCTTGCGGTTCTGAAGGTTACTCTCATGTTCGGAACGCCAACTGTTTCAAGTTCGACATCCGCACTCACAGATGAAATAACCCAGTCATAATCTCCAGGCACAACCCCTTTGATCTCGATATCTCCACTTATCGTTGTAATCACCAGTCTTCTGGTATTAGGCTGTGAAAGCGAGATATCTCCAGAGATGGTTCTGATTTCACAAAAATCACAGTTGATGGAATCGCACGTAAATTCTCCAGAAGTGGTTTTGAAGCTGAGTTTACTCGCCTTAACGGAATTAACCTTTACATCACCAGAAACGCTTGTCACCAAGATTTCATTAAGCTGCGGAGGAATTGAAACACTTATCGGCGACGAATCATAGTGGATCATTGGGAGGATGAATCGACCTCTTGTGGAGATCTCGACTGTATCATTTTTTCTGTCAATTAACAAATCTTTCTCAGACCCAACAACAAAGTATTCTCCAGTTTTCGAAACATCTATTTGCACATCTGAATCAATAGATTTAACGACCAATTTTTTAACTGAGGAAAAATCCAGCGGTTGTTTTTGCAAGCAACTCGCCCCCTTTCAAAATCCCATGAATCGAACGATTATTGATATGACAAAGAGTTCACCTGCTATGTAGACAGCTACAGGAATCCAGTTTCCAGCAGCAAGAAGAACTGCGTACAAACCAACGAAGAAGCAGTATACAAGAGTAACTGATCGAACTTTTAGTTGCAAAAGTTTTGTGCCTATATATACGAGTAGAAGAGCCCCTATGATACCGAGAATTGCAGTCATTCTCCTTTCAACCTCCTAATTTGTTCAAGAGCTTCCTCGGCAGAAAGCTCGCCCCGTTCAAGCTTTTCCAGAACTTCGTTGATTTGACGCTCTTCAGTAACTTCTTCAGCTTCATAGCCAAGTGTCCTGACGATACTCTCCAATCTGGCGCGAGCAGTTGGGTAAGAAATTCCCAGCTCTTTTTGAAGTTCGCTGAGATTACCTCTGGTCTTTATGAATATTCTCAAGAAATTTATTTGCTCTGGTGAAAGCCTAAAAAATTCTTCAAGCTCAAATTTGCCTCTTATGATAGTGCCGCAAGACGGGCATGAAAGTTCAGTTATCAATAGGTGAGAATCACATACAGGGCATCGAGATATTACGCGTGCCATCAAACCACTCCTTTGATATTTCTTAAGGTGATTTTAATATATTTTAATCTTACATTTGAATTTTGTCAAGTCAAAGGATGATTTAACTCTATAGTTCGTTTTTTAACACCATGGATGATTTACTTCTGTTAAAATTCAATGGGAGGTATAAAGATGTATCGAAGAGTTTTGATAAAGCTTAGTGGAGAAACGATGTGTGGAGAAGGCTCAAGGGGGTTTGACGAACGTAGCGTTAAATACTTGGTGAAACAAATCTCGCAAGCTGTTGAATTTGGAGCCAATATTGGAATAGTAATTGGAGCTGGAAATATATTCAGAGGTGAGGAACTTTCAAACATACCGTATGCAATAGCTGACCAAATTGGGATGCTTGGTACTGTCATCAACGCCCTTTATCTGAAGGGAATCTTTCAAAAACATGGTGTCAAAAGTGTCGTAGTTTCACAGATATCTAACCTGCCCTCAATTAGACCCATCCATTACGACGATATAAACCTCTACTTTGATGCTGGATACGTTGTAATTTTTGCCGGTGGCACAAGTAACCCGTTCTTCACCACAGATACAGCAGCAGCTCTGAGAGCTGTTGAAATGGGAGCAGAAGTTTTGATTAAAGCGACAAAAGTCGATGGTGTTTACGACAGTGACCCAAAGAAAAACAAGACTGCTCAAAAAATTGAGAAACTTTCTTTCCAGGAAGCAATCCGACGCGGGTTAAAGGTTATGGACATGGAAGCTTTTTCAATATGTGGAAGATATAAGCTTCCGATAATAGTCTTGGACTTCTTCGAAGATGGTGCCATACTGAAAGCAATTCGAGGAGAAACCGTCGGGAGTATAATACTACCTGATTAAGGAGGTGCGGCGAAATGTACAATGAGATTATTGATGTTAGG
This sequence comes from Pseudothermotoga sp., assembly GCA_041640575.1. Lineage (GTDB taxonomy): Bacteria > Thermotogota > Thermotogae > Thermotogales > DSM-5069 > Pseudothermotoga. The sequence goes on from JBEPZZ010000058.1 coordinate 3,360, forward strand.
GCAAGAGAAGTACTGGATTCTCGTGGAAATCCAACCGTGGAAGTGGAAGTTCTGCTTGACGATGGCACGGTTGGTTCGGCAATAGTCCCATCGGGAGCTTCAACTGGCAAGTTTGAAGCGCTGGAATTAAGAGACAAAGGAAAAAGATACCTTGGAAAAGGAGTTCTAAGTGCGGTTAAGAATGTGAATGAGATAATTGCCTCGAAACTTCTTGGAATGAATGCATACGATCAGGTTGGAATCGACAGGATGCTTATTGAACTAGATGGGACTGAAAACAAAACCAAACTTGGTGCGAATGCGATCCTTGGCGTTTCCATGGCTGTTGCCAGAGCAGCTGCACAAAGCCTGTACATGCCTTTGTACCGCTACCTTGGTGGACCAAATTCCAAGATTCTTCCTGTTCCATTCATGAACGTTATCAACGGTGGTAAACATGCTGATAACAGCCTGGACATTCAAGAATTCATGATTGTTCCAGCAGGTGCTGAAACTTTTGCAGAAGCCCTCAGATATGGCGCAGAAGTTTTCCATACGCTCAAAAAAATCTTGCATGATTCCGGACATGTTACCTCTGTTGGTGACGAAGGTGGTTTTGCACCGAATTTAAGCTCAAACGAGGAAGCAATAAAAGTTCTCATTCAGGCAATTGAAATGGCTGGATATGTACCGGGTAAAGACATCTTCATTGCCCTTGATTGTGCTGCCTCTTCCTTCTATGATGCCGAAAGCAAAGTCTATGACATTGATAAAACCAAAAAGACAACTGATGAACTACTTGAATACTACGTTGAACTTGTGAAAAAATATCCGATTATCAGCATTGAAGACCCGTTTGACGAAGAAGATTGGGAAGGTTTTGCAAAACTGACAAAGAGAATCGGTGAAAAGGTCCAGATCGTCGGTGATGATATCTATGTGACAAACATCAAGAGATTAAAGAAAGGTGTTGAAATTAAAGCTTCCAATTCTATCTTGATAAAACTGAACCAGATTGGAAGCGTTACGGAAACGCTTGATACGATAGAATACGCGAAACAAAACGGTATGACCTGTATCATATCTCACAGATCTGGTGAAACAGAGGACACATTCATTGCTGACCTTGCTGTTGCAACAAATGCCGGAATGATAAAGACAGGTTCACTTTCAAGAAGTGAAAGAATAGCGAAATATAATAGATTACTGAGAATCGAGGAAGAACTTGGAAATTCAAGTTGTTTCAAAGGAGTTGCAAGCTTTTACAGCATAAAGAGATGATTTAAAAAAAAGAGGGTAGAGCATTATGGGCGCGGCGTTCCGACGCCCGCCTTTTCAGTCGGAGGCAAAAAAGTTGAACGATAGAGAAAAGCTTTCAGTACGTGCAGCGCTAATTGGAGCACTTGCAAATGGGCTGCTTTCAGCAGCTAAAATACTTGTTGGTTTTTTATTTCAAAGTACAGCAGTACTTGCGGATGGAATTGATACCGGAACCGATGTGTTCACATCCTTTGCTACACTTGTGTCGAGCAAAGTGTCAAGTAAACCACCAGATAAGACGCACCCTTATGGGCACGAAAGAATTGAAGCAATAGTTGCGAAAATCTTGTCTTTTATAATCTTTTATGCCGGTATCTCTTTATTAATTTCATCCTCCAAGAGGCTAATTCTTGGTGAATACTCCCAGGTAATGGGAATTTTACCTCTATTGGTCTCAGCAATCTCCGTTGCCGTAAAAACTTGGCTGTTTCTTTACAAATACTCTGTCGGTAAAAAGATTAAAAGCTCAGCTTTCATAGCTGACGCCTTAAACATGAGGAATGACATTTTGATATCATCGACGGTTTTCTTGGGAGTTCTTTTGAGCAAAACTGGCCTACTATGGATTGACCCTGTAGTTGCAATCTTGGTATCCATCTTCATTATCCGAACGGCATTTGTCATTTTTAGAGAGACAAGCTACGAGTTGATGGACGGAATGACAAGCTTAGAAATCTATAACGATATTTTCGAGGCTGTAAAAAGTGTTAATGGTGCTGCCAATCCACACAAAGTACGTGTCAGACAGGTCGGTTACAAATACTACGTTGATATGGATATAGAGGTTGATGAAAACGTGACGGTTAAACAAGGTCATGAAATAGCAACGGCCGTGAAGAAGGCAATTGTGAAGCAAAATGACAGAGTAGCTGATGTCATGATACATGTAGAACCTAAAGGAAATGTTGAACAAGAAGCTTTTGGATTGGATGAGCAAGTTTTGAATGGAGGGAAAAAATGATAATTAGAGGTCAAAAACTGAACCTAAGACCGATTGAGATGACTGATCTTGATCGGCTCTTGAACGTGAACAATCCTGAAGTTAGAGCTTTTCTTCACTCGGTCTTTCCTTTGAACAGAATCAAAGAAGAACAGTGGATACAGGCTCTTTATTCTGATAATCTCAGCGTTGTCTTTGCCATTGAACCTGTTGGCGAAAGTACGCTTGTTGGAACCGTAGGTTTGCATAACATAGATTGGGTGAATCGAATTGCAGAGTTTGGAATAGCTATAACAGACAAAAACTACTGGAACAAAGGGCTTGGTACCGAAGCAACTATGTTAATGCTAAAGTATGGCTTTCGCAGCTTAAATCTTCACAGGATTTGGTTACGTGTTTATGATTACAATAAAAGGGCAATCCATGTTTACGAAAAATGCGGATTTAAACATGAAGGAGTCCTAAGAAAGGCACGCTATTACAACGGCCAATACCATGACGTAATCGTTATGGGAATCTTATCTGAAGAATACTTTCAGCTCTTACAATTCTAAATGAATAAAACACACTATTTTGCTAAAGAATATAACAACACGTCAAAGCTTTTGTTGATTTATCGATACACGCCTCATTAATTCCGCTTTCGACAAATAAGGTTTATTTCTTATTTTTTCATTTGCCAAATGCAAGCTTGGTATTTCGAACAAGCCACATTCTAAAGTTGAAAATTGGTTAAATCTTGGCTAGAACTGATCGTACTTATTTTTATCAAAGCAGGCCCAAAGGTTTTTTCAGGTACGTCATAAAAAATTCGAATTTACCCTCCCAATAAAAAATATTAGGAAACCGAATTGGTTTCCATTTTTAGGAAGCGCTATTTGATTATACCTTTTATCTGTCTTATAGCATTCTGTTAAAAATTGGTGGAGCCGATGGGACTTGAACCCACGACCTCTACCGTGCCATGGTAGCGCTCTCCCAAGCTGAGCTACGGCCCCACGCGAACTCAATTATACAATACTTTCAATCTTATTGCAAGAGCGTGGTATGGCTGCGATATGAAAATCATGCCAAAGATGTGTGGTTGAAATACTGAGAATGATATACTTTTTATGGTGAAATCGAGCTTCTTACTATCAAATGATTCTAAGTGGGGGATTAGCATGAAAATTGCCACAAAGGTGATCATTTATATGGCTATTTTTTCTCTTCTGCATTTTGGATATGATTTAACAGGTTGGAACTTTCTGATCCCATTTTGCGGGACTGATGAATCAGTATTTGAGCACCTCAAAATGGGATTTTGGTCCTACTTGTTGGTGAGTACATTGGAATTTCTTATTTTGAAGAGAAAAGAAAGGTCTTCGAATAATTTTTGGATGTCTCGACTAATTTCAACTATTTTCATACCCTGGTTAATAGTTGTAGTTTGGTATCTAGTTCCTGGGATATATGGCAAAGTTGAATCAATTACGTTAGAACTCGTTTGGGCATTTATAGTAGTCATAGTTTCGGCAATAATAGGTATAGTACTTGAAAAGTCAACAGAAAAAATTAAGTTTGGTATGGGACTGAAAACGATTATTTTGGTTTTACTCATCATCTGCATTTTCTTTTTTGTCAGATTCAGCTACTCAAAACCATGGATTGATTTGTTCCAAAATCCCGAGGTACACTGAATAGTTGATGAAAGGCAAACTTAAATTTGCGCTCATCAGGCTTGTAAAATTCCTACTTTTCATATTTCTTTTCCTGCTAATCATAAACAACTTTTTCATCGGGTTAGCACTTTTTGCAATAGCAAATGTTAAACTCATCCGCCGGTCAGTTTTTGGCCGACTTCCTTACAAAATTTCCAGAAAAGTTTCAAAAGGGCCATTTGGATACGTATACAGTCGAAATCTGAAACTTGATTTATATTATCCTGCTACTGGCAACGGACCTTTTCCTATCATTGTTTTCGCTCACGGTGGAGGTTGGATAACTGGTTTCAAAAGGCAACCTAACAATGTTTCGTGGTATAGGTTTCTAAACTCATTGGGCTTCGCTGTTGCAAGTGTAGAATATCGAAAAGCCCTGTATGCAAAAATTGAAGATATAATCTCCGATTATTCTCAGGCAATAAAGTTCATGCAGGAGAATTCTTCAAAACTTAAGATTGATTCAAGCAAAATTATACTGATGGGGCTTTCTGCAGGGGGGCACTTAGCTCTGTACTATGCGGCCCGAAATTCTTATATAAACTCACTTTCAAACTCTATAAAAGCCGTGGTGTCTTTCTATGCTCCCTGCGATCTAGTTGATCTCTTATCCGACGAAGTAACATCATTTTTTGCACGGTTCGCACTTATAACGACAATAAAAACACTTCCAACAAGAAGTCCAGCAACTTATACCCATTATTCACCTATAACCTGGGCTAATAGCTCAATTCCACCTGTTTTTCTAGCACACGGTTTGAAAGATCGAGTTGTACCATTTAAATCATCGATAAAAATGTATAAAAAATTGAGAAATTTAGGTGTAAGGACGGTTCTAAGACTTCATCCTAAAGGTGATCATGGATTTGAGTTTGTATTCAAGGACGAATTTACACTAAAAATCTTGAACGAACTTTCTCGCTTTCTTAGGCAGGCTATAGAAACCGGCTAAACAATCTGTTTCATTTCAAAAATTTCCTGTAAACAAATTTCATGTACGATTTTGATGACTTTTGTTCATTCTATTCTGGGAGGGGAGATTGTGGAGAAGCTCTTTGCAATCAGAGCTAGTGGCAGTACTGTACGCCGTGAAATAATCGCGGGCGTGACCACCTTCTTGACAATGGCTTACATAGTCTTTGTCAACCCATCGATCCTCATCAACGTCATACCTGGGGCAACACCTGGTAGTCCTCTTTATCAACAGTTTTTCGGTGCTTTCATGGTCGCAACTATCTTTGGCTCTGTGATTGCCACCTTGATCATGGGCCTTTACGCAAATTACCCATTTGCTCTCGCACCAGGTATGGGATTGAACGCTTACTTCACTTTTACAGTTTGCCTGAAAATGGGAATTGACTGGCGAGTAGCTCTTGCAGCGGTCTTCATCGAAGGTCTGATTTTCATTTTCCTGACAGTTACAGGAGCAAGAGCTTATGTTGTTAAAGCAATTCCAAGTTCCGTAAAGTTAGCAACCGGTGCTGGCATAGGATTGTTCATAGCATTCATTGGGCTAAGAAGTGCAGGAATCGTAGTAAGCGATCCTGCAACGGCCGTGAGTCTTGGCCACCTTACAAATCCCAACGTGATCGTAGCCATAATAGGGTTCTTTATAATTGCAGCTTTGTCTGCTTTGAGAGTCCCCGGTTCAATTCTCATTGGAATTCTAGCAAGTACTGTTATAGGAGCTTTTCCTGCTTTCGGAATAACAAAGTATTACGGAATTGTGGGCAAGATTCCAGAGATATCTCCAACTTTCCTGAAGATGGATTTCAATCTTCGTGCATTGACAACGGCATCTTTCTGGATGGTCGTTTTCACGTTCTTCTTTGTTGACTTCTTTGACACTCTTGGAACCTTAACAGGTTTGGCCGAATCAGCAGGATTCATGAAAAACGGAGATCTGCCAAGGGCTTCCAGAGCTTATCTTGCCGATGCAGTTGGAACATCTGTAGGTGCAGTTTTTGGTACTTCAACGGTTACAACTTATATCGAAAGCAGCGCAGGAATTGCGGAAGGTGGGAGAACCGGCCTGACTGCAGTTGTTGTTGCGATCCTTATGCTTTTAATGCTCTTTTTCTCTCCACTTGCGATGACCGTTCCGGCTGCCGCTACAGCACCAGCTTTGATATTCGTCGGTGTTTTGATGATGAAACCTGTAACCAAAATTAATTGGGACGATGTGACTGAAGCTATACCCGGCTTTATCACATTGCTGATGATGCCTCTAACATATTCAATTGCAAATGGAATTGCCCTTGGAATAGTCACCTATCCTATAGTTAAGCTCTTCTCTGGAAAAGCAAAACAAGTGCATTGGCTCACCTGGGTTTTGGCATTTCTGTTTGCTATGTATCTAATATTCCTTAGAGAGTGAGCGGGCAGCCTCCCGCTCATTCTTTAGAATCAAAACCTCTATGTTGCCAATTAGATGTCCCGTCATACTGCCCTTAGACTTTAGAAATTTTCCAATATCGTCACTAACGGTGGTTGAAAAATTCGGATCATAATATGAAAACTCTAATATCAAAGAAAAGCCTTCCTAAAAACTTCAGAAACAATTCGAAAGATTTAGTTTTCAAATAGGCAAATCATGATGTTAAGGTCTTATCCTTATTAGTTTGACCCTACTAGATTCATTTTTCTCTTTCGGCACCGTGTTTTTTCTAGATATGTATCTAATTTGCAGAAAAAGTTTCTTCAAAAGACTTAAGGTAAGTATTATCTTCAGCTTGCAAAAGAAGAGAAAAAAGCCCAAGAACGGCAAGGCAAAAAACTATTAAGTGTAGGCTTTTATGGGCTTCTTCTCACGATTTACTTTTCCTTGCTTCAAGCTAACGGTTTAAGCGTACCAAAATATTGTGACCGACAAGCTAGGCATCTTAGAAACATTTCAATATCTTTTTACTTACTTTCTCTGTAGGGCTTTGAATTCTTTTCTACAGTCAAACTGTACTTTTCACTTAACCTGACAAAATTTCGTAGAATAAATACAAACATTCATTACTATATTGCTTTCTTACTTAACAAGATCGCAAAACGAGAAGTCACCGATAACGCTACTTTTATCATTCTTCAAACAGTAATCTTTGATCGATCATTTCCCTCTTGTAATTTTCTCTTCCATAGAGAAATCCTTGTAGCATTTGCTTCTCTTTGCTGCCTTCTGCTAATACCTCAGATATCGCCTGTGCTACTTGCCAAAATGCATTGTCCTCCTGCTTACCCGTACCCTCTAGTACCTCCACTATCTTCTTCCTGTCATTCTGCTCCCAATACAACAAACATGCATGCAAAATGTCTATCATGTTCTTATACTCTTCCTTCTCTAATAACTTCCTTCCCCTCTCCTTCGCATCTAATAACTTTATAAACTCCTTGTCCTTCTTAATAAACCCATTTCCCCATTGCCCTGTTATATCTATCCCTACAGCCTGCCCCAACTTCTTAGCTTCATCAAAATGTACCTCACTTGCATTGTATGTCCATCCTCATAGTGTAAGAGTTCCTCCGCCACAGGATCAAATCCCCACTTTTTCATAAGTTCCTGCCTCTTTTCCTCCATGTACCTCTCTGCCTCTCTGTAAGCTTCTACGTCCTTCTCATTAGCTAATCGATATCTCTTACCTGACCTTGTTGGATGTTGCAAAACAACAGCTATCATCCTTTGCCCTGCTTTTCCTGTCTGAAATTGCTTCTTTATTTCCTTACCACTTAAACCTGAATTACAACATGAACAAACAACCTTCGCCCTTGCAACTGTCCCTCTTTCAGGATCAAAATCTATCTCCTTTCCTTCTCTTATCTCAAAATCAATTTCGTTACCCCTCGGAATTAT
>JBEPZZ010000059.1:0-10948 GCA_041640575.1 Pseudothermotoga sp.
CCGGATTCACTTCCGAATACAATGTCTGTTACTATTCCTGTAGATTTTAAAGACCAAATAGCACCTTTTGCAAACCCCCCTGCATCTTGAACTGCGAAAACAAAGGGAAGCTCAAAAACAACATCTCTGCCGTTTAATAGTGCTATTTCAGCTCTAGCATATTTATCTATGATGGCCGGTTCACCACGCTGACAAAAATCGCCACTCATAATCGCCAGCGTGAAATCCGGTTGAACAAGTTCTTTTGCCTTTTTCAAGTGATAAACGTGGCCGTTGTGAAAAGGATTGTATTCGACTACTATCCCCAAGACCTTCAATTTCTCATTCTCCCTTCTCTCATCAGAAGAAAGCAAAGAGTAAACACAAGTAATGTGAAGATGGCAAATCCAACTGAGAACACTTTCAAGGCTTTTACGTTGCCTTGGTTACCAAGTATTTCAACACCAATCCATGCCAATCCGGTGGCTATCATTCGCCATATTTGGATGAAAAAGGAGAATCCAGTCAGAACAAGAGACATGGATAGAAAGACCATCCCAGTGTTTTCAGCACTTTTTTCTAAGGTATAAAACGAGATGCAAAAACCGGTTGCAACTGTGAAAATTGCGACTAGAAAGAACCACCTTGACGAATCTATCGAAATCTCTACGAAGTCCTTCAAAGGTGTCAGCGTGTATCTTACTAACCCATAGCCAAGGACGAGAATCATTCCAATAGTTGCTATAGTTATACCTAGCAAAAGTATGAGATAAAGAGTCAATCTCATAATCCTTCACCTCGAAGAATCGACAGTATTTCTGAAGCTAGTTTCTTGTTTCCAATCACGCTTGCTATTTCATTTACATCGGCTCTCGCAATACTTTCTACTGATCCGAAATATGAAAGGAGAGCCTTCTTTCTTTTTGGGCCAATGCCTTTAATTTCAGATAGTACACTTTGCTCGATCGATTTTAGCCGCAACTTAGTGTGGAAAGAATTCGCAAATCTGTGAGCTTCATCCCTAATTTTGACTAGGGTTCTTAGTACTGGGTTGTCTCTCGGCAGACGAATCTGTCCTTTGATAGTACATATAACCTCTTCCTTTTTTGCAAGCCCGATGACATCACAATTTCTTCCAATATGTTCAAGCGCTTTTTTTACGGCTTTGACTTGTTCAGGCCCGCCATCTACAAAGATTAAATCCGGTAAGGAATATTTGGAGTATCTTCTACTAGTAACTTCACGCATTACCGACAGATCATCGATAGTCGATTTGTTAAACCTGTAGTGCCTGTATTCATCCTTTTTTGCTTGACCGTTGACAAAAACAACAACTGAAGCGACCGTTAATTGCCCATGTAAATGTGAAACATCGAAACCTTCTATTCTCTCTGGTATTTTTGAGAGTCCTAGCACTTGCGTCATTAACTCGAGATGCTTTAAATTAAGTTGTATTATTTGAAAAGCTTCTTTTGCATTAATGACAGCTTTTCTCAATAGACCTATCTCGACTTCATTGTTTGGAAGCCTTGAACTTACTATGTCACCGATGTTTACTGATTTCCTTGCGATTATATCTTCTGGTATTTCATTTTTGTTGACGATGTAGTAGTTGAAGAGGAAGTCTCTTAAGTCTCCATTTATCTCATAGGTTAGTTTTCCTATTAGGTGTCCACCCCGTACGCGAAGCAAGACAAAAGTATTTTTCCACTGTCCAATCACGTCTAGGTTCTTCCAGGATTCAATAACTACTTCTTGCTTTTGCATAACCTTTTCAAATTTCATTATCAAATCCCTATACTTTGCAGCATTTTCGAAATCAAGCATATCAGCATGAATTTTCATTTTCTTCTTGATCAACTCAATGGTTGATTGCATATTTCCTCTCAGAAAATCTTTCAGTGGATTTATGCAACTTTCAAGGTATTCTTGCTCACTTATGTTGCCGATGCAAGGTGCTTCACACCTGTGTAGGTAATACTCGGTACAAGGCTTTTTATGCGTCTTGCTCAGATCTTTTTCGCACGTCCTAAATTTGTAAACTTGTTGTAGAAAATCAAGCAAATCCCTAACGAATGATGCATCAGTATAAGGTCCAAAATATTCTGCGTTGTCGAGTTTGTTCCTTGCCATTTTGACCGTTGGAAAACTATCATGTGTTATCTCTATATATGGATAATGCTGCGAATCTTTGAGCATAACGTTGTACTTGGGTTTGTACCTATATATCAAATTACCTTCGAGTAGAAGTGATTCTCGCTCGTTGTCAACAATGGTAAAATCCAAGTCTGTAGCTTCTTGGACTAGCTGTTGTATCTTCTTGTTCAGCCTTGCATTGGTTGAAAAATAGCTTAACAGTCTTCTCTTGAGGTTCTTTGCTTTTCCAATGTACAGGTATTCACCGTTCGGACCGTAAAAGATGTAAACACCTGGCAAGTTTGGGGCTTGTCTTGCCTTTTCTTTAAGGAACAATTCCTGCCTACCTCCCTTCTAAATTTTATCTCACAAATTTGCGGGTCGATTTCATGAGACTTTTATCTATCAGAACTTGACATTGATGGGTCAGAATGCTATTATTGATTTGGAATTATTGAGAATGACTCTCAATAATCTTGAAAATCATTCTCACCTGTGGAGGTTCCCATATGACCCTAGCAGAGATACCTGTTGGCTCCTATGCGAAGGTTAGTACTATTATAAATCACCCTATAGCTAACAAGTTAATAGCCATAGGCTTTGTACCAGGTTCTATAGTAAGGGTTGTCGGTGAAGCACCGCTGGGTGATCCAAGAACTTACTTAGTTAAAGATAAACTCATTACGCTGAGAAATTTTGACGCAAAACTGGTGAAAGTTGAATCTGTTGAAGATCTCGTACAATTGTCATCTGCTGCTCCTGGGAATTATCAAATAGTCAACATAATTGCCGGTCCTGGATTGAAAAGAAAACTTGCCGCCATTGGTTTGAGAGAAAATACTCGTTTGACTGTCAAGGATTCTCAAAGAATACTAAACTGTGATGGCAAAGATCTGCAAATAGGAAAAGGTATAGCAAGAAAAATTATCCTAAGGAGGATAAATGAATGAGCATCAGAGTGGCATTATGCGGGAATCCAAATGTTGGTAAAACTAGTTTGTTCAATGCCTTGACTGGCCTTAGACAATACGTCGCTAATTGGACCGGAGTGACGGTAGAGATCAAGAAGGGTGTTAGAGATTATAAAGATACGCAAATAGAATTTGTCGATCTTCCAGGTACTTACAGTTTATCGGCATTTAGTGAGGACGAAAAAGCTGCTAGAAACTACCTTTTGTACGACCCACCAGATATTCTAGTTGTTGTAATGGATGCATTGTCTTTAAGACAAAGCATGTATTTGTTTTTAGATGTTATAGACCTTGGCATAAAACTAATAGCAGTTGTAAACGCTATTGACGAAGCAAAAAAGGAGAACATTTTAATCGACAAGCACGAGCTGGCAAAACATTTAGGAGTTCCTGTGGTATTCACGAGCGCTATTACGGGTGAAGGTGTAAATGACCTTCTGGATCTGATAATTAGTTTGAATCGTTCCCAGGGGAAACATTCGCAGTTTATCTTTGATTCACAAACTGAAACACAAATAGAAAAAATCGAAGCTTATCTCAAATCTAAGTCTGCCTTAAAAACGTTTCCGACAAGGTGGTTGGCAACAAAATACCTGGAAGGTGATCCAGAAACAATTTCTCTTGTAGGCAATGTAGATGAAATAGAGCCGGGGTCTTTAAGAGAAATATTAGCAGCTCAGAAATATGCGCATATCGAACTGATCCTAAAGGAATCTCTAAAGATTCCTCCGAAAGACTGGTCTTTGAGTGAGGCTCTCGATCATGTTCTTACACATAAATATATTGGTATACCTATCTTCATTTCGTTGATGTATATCGTGTTTTCTTTCGCTTTTGAAGTGGTACAGCCCCTAGCAGATTTGTTGGAAATGGCTATTACAACTATTGGCCATTTCGCTGCATCTTCAGTAAACAACCGTATGTTTGCATCGTTGTTGGAGGATGGCATATTTGGTGCCTTAGGTGCAGTCTTTGTTTTTGTACCAAACATCTTCGGATTATTCTTGATTCTTGGAATAATGGAAGAAAGTGGTTATCTGCCAAGAGCAGCTTTTGTAATGGACAGAATAATGTATGCTTTCAAACTCTCCGGCAGATCTTTTATGTCGTTTTTGCTCGGTTTTGGCTGTTCTGTGCCGGCTGTGATGTCAACTCGTGGGCTAATGGACAGCCGAGAAAAAACGATTACTGCTCTCTCGATACCGTTTATATCATGCAGCGCTAGGCTGCCAGTGTACATGTTAATTGCAAGTATATTCTTTGAAAGAAACAGAGCTGTTGTTATTCTGTTTTTGTATGTCTTGAGCGTTATGATTGCCATGTTCAGCTCTGTGATACTGAATAAGGTTTTGTTCAAAGGGCAACCCAGCCACTTAATCTTGGAGTTACCGAGGTATAGGATGCCTACGCTGAAAAATCTTGGAATTTACGTGTGGAACAGAGGAAAACACTTCTTGGTGAAAGCAGCTAGCTTGATCTTTGCTGCTAGTGTCATACTTTGGATACTGGCTTACTTTCCAACTGGACAAGCAGAGAGTTCTTTTGCTTCACACATTGGCAAATCCCTTAAACCTATTTTCAAACCTCTTGGATTCGATTGGGAACTTAGTACAGCACTGATCTTTGGTGTTGGTGCGAAAGAAGTAATTGTTTCCGCATTAGGGATTTTCTTTGGCTTTACGGACGAGGCAGGATTTAAAAACGCAATTTTGGCAGTAATTGATCCCCCAACGGCTCTAGCCTTCTTGGTATTCGTTATGGCTTATATACCATGCATAGCAACTATTGCGACAATTTCTAGCGAGCTTGGTAAAAAGTACGCTGCCTTCTCGGCAATGTACAGTTTTGTTTTTGCATATTTTCTTGCATTTGTAACAAAGCTTGTAGGAGGTATGATCTTGTGAAAAAGCTTTTGATGACAGTCGAAGCTTTCATTGGTTTTGTTTCTTTTGCCACTATGATTCCGAAGGACTTTGTGCTTTCACTTGTCATTTTGACCTTTACGCTTGTATATGTTTTCGGGGTTTTTGAACTCTCCAGACTCCCATATAAACTGAATTCTCATATGATCGTTGGAGGCATGCTTTTCCTGGTTTTATCGGTATTCATATTCCTTAGAATGGTTGCTCAACTCGACTTTTCAGTGTCGTTACCGCACCTACTGGTTTTTCTGCTAGGTTTTGCTGGATTGATTCAGATAGTTATTGTTCGAAAAACTTTCAGACAATCTTAATTAAGATTTCGAAAAGTAATGCTGCTAAGCCAGCGGCAAGCGGAATAGTCATTAGCCATGACAAAACTATGTTCTTTAAAACACCAACATTTACGACCTCAACACCACGTGCCAGTCCTACGCCCACTACAGATCCAACTACTGTATGAGTTGTTGATATCGGTAACCCAAGAACAGATGCAATAAGCACAGTTGAAGCAGCACTAAAATCAATACAAAATCCTCTAGTATTTGTCAGTTCGGTTATCGACGTGCCTATGGTTTTCATGACTTTATATCCCAAAGCTAGTACTCCAAGAGACATACCAAGTCCTCCAGCAATCAATATCCAGATAGGGATATTTGCCTTAGTGGGTACAAGCCCTGTTTTTATGACCCAATAAATAACAATTACTGGGCCTACTGAGTTCGCAACATCGTTTGCACCATGCGAAAAACTCATGTAGCAACTTGTCATTACTTGTATCCTTCTGAATATTTCTTCAACATACTCGAACTCCGTTCTATGCGATTTTACATGCATCCGTAGGAGTATTGTCCCAACAATTGTGAAGAGAAGCGAGACAACTGCCGAATATCCCAAAGATCTTTGAAGGTCGATCTTAAGTGTTTTAAGGCAGAAAAGAAACGAGATTGTGTAAATTGTTACAAGAATTATGACTGGAACTGCAATTTTTGCGGCTTTTCCCGGCGAGGGTCTCTTTAAGATGAAAAATGAAATAAGCTTAAAGGTAATGTAAGCTAACAAACCACCGGCGAGTGGTGACAGAACCCAGCTTGATACTATCGGTACAAGTTTGGCCCAGTTTACCGCTTTCCATCCAGATGCAGCTATTCCGAACCCTACCATTCCTCCAACTATCGAGTGTGTTGTGGAGACAGGCATACCCCAGATTGTCGCTGCCATAATCCAGACGAATGAAGAAATCAAGGCCGCCAAAGCGCCAGCGAGAAGTACTTTGGGATTGGTAACAACTTCCGGTTTGACTATTCCTCTTGTTATAGTTGTTGCAACATGGGTTCCGAACAGAACTGCTCCCAAAAATTCAAGAATTCCCGCTATGATCGTTGCTTGTCTTGGTGTAATCGCCTTCGCACCAACTGCTGTAGCCATGGAATTGGCAACATCATTGGCACCTATTGCAAAAGCCATACCAAGTCCAGCAATTATTGAAAGAGTCAAAAGCACATCTATCCCTCCTACATATGAGTGATCATTCTAATTCTCTCTGCTGCATTCTCAGCATGATCTGCCATTCTTGTTAGCAATCTAGCTAGTTTTTCTATGTAAAACCAGTCAATGGGATGTATTTCGTTTTTCAACTCGTAAAGTTTTCTGCCAAGCTCCAGCGATAATTTATCGGTTTGCGTTTCATCAGACTCAATCCTAGTTGCTAATGTTTCTTCCTTAACAGCTATGACTCTAGAAAAAGAGGACTCGACATAGTTGGTGAGGTCCTCTACAGCTTTAACCATGAGTTGCACGGACTCATTTGCTTGCTCGGCGAGTTTTGTCAAAAGAGTGAAAACATCATTAGGCAACGGCTTATCAATTCTGTTGATCATCAAAGCTTTTAAGAAGTCGTCCACCGTATCCATAATCGCATCTAGTTCGTGAAGAATAATCAACATATCTGTTCTGTCAAAGTATACAAATTTAAGTCTTGAATACTCTTCTCTTATGACAATTTTCAGTTCATCTGCTTTATCTTCGAGATTATCAACGTACACACTAATTTCGGACACATCTTTGCCAAGAAAATGATCTCTCAAGGCATTACAAATGTGATTTGCAGCCTCACCAGTTAAAAGTGCATGTTCATAGATCAGTCTCAAAGGAGAACGTCGTGGAAACATTTTGCCCACAAATCTTGTCATCATGAACACCTCCTCTAAATGAAATGCAGTAAAAGTGAGATGCTTGCAATAAGTAAAATCAAGGCTAAAATCCTTTTCAGGATCAGCAGAAAATCGACTTGAAAATATTCAGCTGGAAGAATTAAACAAAGATGCACGGGTGAAAGCAAAACGCCTATAACAGAGAAAACATAAGCCAAAATGGTATGTCCCAGTTCACCTATTCCTAAAAGCAATGGAACAGTTATACCAACCGCTGTAGAACTAATTCCAGTTGCCATTCCTACTATTGCAGGCATTACTGTGGACAAAAGAATGGCGCCACCCCCAAAGTTAACAAGTTCTTGACTCATTTTCAGCCCGATTTCAAAATCTGTAACCGCATGTTTGTAGAGAAATATTATTAAGAGAACAAGAATGATCTCGAACCTTTTCAGTGAGGCCCAAAGTGCTCGTTTTACAAAGTGTCTTCTAAAACCTCCATAAATCAAGGAAGCAAGCAAGAGAGCAAGCCAACCATCCATTTTGAAAACTAAAATCGCCACACCAATAGAAACGATCATTAAAGCCGGCCACATTCTCTTCCAGTCATCGAAGCTTATTCTTCCTACTCTTGGGATGCTGAAACCATTAAACCATATCCAACCACTGACAAAAGAGATCAAAAAGAAAGGGAAAAGCTTCATTGAAACCGCACCAATGGGAATCGAAATTATGCTCGAGAGTAAGTACATAGCGGGGTAGATGGGCCAGAAAAATTCAAGTGTGTGTCGAAACCAATAGTTCATAGCTGCTTTGTTTAAATTGTCGATATCTGGTGAGATCTGTGCTACAATTGGCGCTGAAAACATTGCACCTGATGGAACGGGCAGCAAACCAATTACAGCAGGCAGGAAGGAGGCTGCGGCCTTCGAAGAACCTTTGAAAAGTTTTCTCACCGAGATCGAAAGATTGTGCGCGTCTTTTGAAACATTCAAAAGTTCTTCAAGAAAGTAAATCATCAGCACACTTGGTACCAATGTGAAAAAAGATTTATCGAGAACCGTTTGAACAATCAATAATGGTGTTTTTGAAAAGAGCGAGGGATTTGTCAAGTAAAAGATGAGAAATCCACCTAGCATTGACAAAAAAGGTTTCTTTGTGACCCTCTGTAAAAAAACTATAAAAGAAAGAGAAATCATTATTGAAACGGTCGCCATCATTTTGGCTCCTTTCAGGATTCCATAAAATATTCTACAATCATATATGTGAGGTGAAGCAATGCTAAAGGTTGATCAAATTTTACAAACTGATGGAAAAATCTTTGCTGTAAGCTCAGAAAGCCCTTTTTATCCGGATGGAAAAGGTGGCCAACTCGGAGACCGAGGTCAGATAGGACAAGCCAAAGTTCTTTCTGTCAGAGAGCTTGCTGGTAAAATCTATCACGAAATTGACAAGCAAATTGAACCAGGAGAATACTCATACGTGATAGATCTTAAAAGAAGATCCGATATATCTGTTCAGCATACAGCTCAACACATTCTTTCGTCAGCATTCTGGAAAGTCGCAGATATCCAAACAGTTGCCTTCAGAATGTCGGAAGAGTTTTCAACCATTGATCTTGATGTTTCACTCATTACGCGGGAAACAATTGTAGAGGCAGAATCACTTGCAAACAGTGTGATACGAAGTTGTGTCAACGTTGAAATTCTATTTGTTAACAAATCAGAAGCAAATCTTATGAGACTGAGAAAACCTTTAAGTGAGAAAGTGGAAGAAGAAGTTGTTAGGATTGTAAAAATAGGTGATTTTGACCTCTCAGCTTGCGCTGGTTTTCATGTCTCGAACACAGGAGAAATAGGTTGTGTAAAAGTAACAAACTGGGAAAAAGTTAAGGGTTCCTTGACTCGAGTCTACTTTGTAGCCGGCGAAAGAGCCTTAAAAGATTATATTAATCGTGTACTTGTTTTGAAACAGTTGTCTTCTTTGCTGACTAGTTCTGTCGACGAAATGACAAAGCGAGTTGAAATGTTACTGGAGAAAACAAAGAGCCAGGCTTCCCTGATCAGTAAACTTGCAGAGGAATTAGCAGCTCAGCTGGCAACCAAGCTGCCACAAATAACAGTCAAGAACTTGACTGTATCATTCTATGATGGTTTTGATGAGGTTGCAAAGTTTTTGCCAAAATATTGGCAATCTGATATTCTCGCTTGTAAAACCAATGAAGGATATCTTCTTTCAACAAAAAGCATTGATTGTTCGAGATTGGTACAATTGCTTTGCGAAGATCTTAATTGTTATGGTGGAGGCGGGAAGACAAAAGGTTCGTTGAAGACATTTGTAGACTTGAAAGATTTTATCAAGTCGATTTCAAAAATATTGGAGGTGATTTGATGAAGATTTCACTTGCAAGGTTGCCAACACCAATTGACTATCTTTCAAGACTGAGCAAGCAATACAGTAGGGATATCTTTGTAAAACGGGATGACTTGACCGAGTTTGTATCCAGCGGTAATAAGATAAGAAAGTTGGAATTTCTCTTGGCGGACGCTATAAGAAATAATTGCAATATAGTGTTCACATGTGGTGGAGTTCAGTCTAACCATGCAAGAGCTACGGCTCATTTGGCTATCAAATTAGGTTTGAAACCAGTTCTATTCTTACGCCAACCTTCCAGTGTCGGAAACGAAAAGGAACCAGCTAACGGAAATCTTCTTTTGGATGAGCTTCTTGGAGCTACTGTTGTGTTTGTGACGGCTCAGCAATACGTGAAGATTGAGGAAGTCTATGAAGAGTACAAAAAGGACTATGAAACGAGAGGACACAAAGTTTATACGATCCCAGAAGGTGGTTCTAACAGCCTCGGTGCACTTGGATATCTTTGGGCTGTTACAGAAATTGCTTCTCAAATGGATCTTGCTTCAATTGATGCTATCTATTGCGCTGTTGGTAGCGGTGGAACCTATGCTGGTTTGTTAGCTGGTCTGAGATATCTGGGATACAAAACTCCTGTGATAGGAATTAATGTAACAAAAACCAAGGCTGAGAAGTTTGTCGAGAAGATACTACATATAATTGAAGGACTCTCTGAATTTGGCATCAAAGTATCTGTTACGTCTGAAGAAGTGGCTATTCTAGATGAATACAGTGGACCGGAATATGCCGTTCCGGCTGACGCTGATATAGATTGTATAAGAATAGTTGCCTCAACAGAGGGAATAATACTTGACCCTGTATACACGGCTAAGGCGTTTCGCGGGATGCTACAGAATTCTCGCAAATTCCAGAAATTACTCTTTCTACATACAGGTGGTACTTTTGGCTTGTTCGCTCAGGCTTTTCGATTTGTACATTAAAGTGCTAATTTCGCTCTTGAATGCTGTTTCTGGGAATCAAGTAGTCTTATGATTTTCCATATTTCTGTATGCTAAAAGGAAATTCTCCAGCCTTTTTAGATCGAGCTCTGCAAGCAGAACTACATCGCCCACCGTGGTATCACTCTTGACTATATAACCATCCAGCGAATCTGTGATTGGGATAGGTGCTGTCACACAGCTTTTGCCCTTCAAACTCACACTATCTATCTTACCAGTCATTACACTCCATAAACCGTAAAATCCAACCATTTGCGAGTGAACCCAAGCATACTTTTCTTCTAACTTTTCGTTATAGTTACTAGTTCCAGCACCTGAGGAAGCGATAAGTCTCACACCTTGTTCTACAAGAGCTCTAAGCTTCAAACTATTTAGGAGAAAATGTTTTGGTACGACAGCTAGTGAGTACTTTTGAGTTG
>JBEPZZ010000060.1:0-10866 GCA_041640575.1 Pseudothermotoga sp.
TCGGGATTGGATATTCTTAGAGAGCTTTCCAATATTCCAGAAAGTGGTGCGTTCATTGACTTGCTTAGACAAGCCGAAGGAATAGCAGTTTATCCTGCACTGTTCAGGATAGGTATCCTTGGAATAGGTGGGCAATACGGTGAAGGATTTGTCTTGCGAAGAGATCCCGCCACGGGAGAATGGTTTGGACCTATTTTTACAAAGATGACGGGCTTGAGTCTAGGACCACAAATTGGTGTGCAGAGCGTTGGATTAGTCTTGGTTTTGATGAACCGAAAGGCAGTAGAAGCTTTTGCATCTAGCAATGTAACACTTGGGGGCAATGTTAGCGTTGCTGCAGGACCTCTGGGAAGAAGTCTGTCAGCAGATACAGACTACAAGATGCAAGCAACAATCTATTCTTACTCAGTTAGCAGAGGGTTCTTTGCAGGGCTTTCGCTCCAAGGTTCGATTGTTGAAGTAGATGAAGAAGTCAACAGAAATTTCTATGGTAAGGCCGTTTCGGCCTTGGATGTTATAACGAACGTAAAACCAACTGCCAAAGAAGTTTTGGAAATAACAAAGTTCCTAAACAGTTTAATTTATCTACAACCTCCCGAAGTTTAAGTTTTTGTGTTAACCAACTGAATTTCTTTGAGAGTGAGACGAGATATGTTTCAACTTGTAAGCGAATATGAGCCTACGGGTGATCAGCCTCAGGCTATAGAAAAACTTGTTGAAGGTATCCACAAGGGTTACAGATTTCAAACGCTGTTGGGTGTGACTGGTAGTGGCAAAACTTTTACAATGGCAAATGTGATAGCGCGGGTAAACAGACCCGCGCTTGTAATTTCACCGAATAAAACCCTTGCCGCACAACTTTACGGTGAGTTCAAAGGCTTTTTCCCAAACAACAGGGTTGAGTATTTTATAAGCTATTACGATTATTATCAACCGGAAGCATATGTCCCGACAAAGGATTTGTATATAGAAAAAAACGCTGATATCAACGATGTACTTGTGAGAATGCGAATGTCGACCTTTAAATCAGTGAGAACCAGGAGAGACGTTGTTGTCGTTGCAAGTGTTTCGTGCATCTATGCTTCGGGAGACCCGAAGGATTTTGACACAATGAATATCCAACTTTGCGTTGGCGATAAAGTCGACCCACACGTAATTGCGCAAAAACTTGCAAGGATAGGTTACGAAAGAAGTAGCGAAATCACGGCAAAAGGGTGTTTTCGTTTGGTTGGAGATGTTCTAGAAATATTCCCTACATACCAAGATGAAGGAATAAGAGTTGAGTTCTTTGGTTCAACTATAGATCGGATTGAAACCTTTGACAAATTTAACAGATCAACGATTGAAAACTTTCAAAAGGTGACGATATATCCCGCAATTGAATTCATAACAACAGCTGAAAAGTTGAAAAGAGCTATTGAGTCCATAAAAATTGAACTGGCTGAGAGACTGAAAGAACTTCGCTCTCAAGGGAAGATTTTAGAGGCTCAAAGGTTGGAGCAAAGGACAAATTACGATATTGAGATGCTCTCAAATCTTGGTTATTGCACCGGCATAGAAAACTATTCAAGGCACTTTGACGGTAGAGAACCAGGTGAACCACCCTATACTCTCATCGATTACTTTGACAAAGATTTCATCGTTTTCATAGACGAATCGCATATAGCAATTCCACAACTAAGAGCCATGTGGCGCGGAGAACATTCTCGAAAAAAGAATCTTGTCGATTACGGGTTTAGACTCCCATCGGCATATGACAATCGGCCACTAACTTTCGAAGAGTTTCTCAAAAAGGTTCCACAAATAGTTTTTGTTTCCGCAACCCCTGGACCGTTTGAATATGAAGTGAGTGAACAAGTAGTTGAACAAATAATTCGCCCAACAGGTCTAGTTGATCCTGAGGTCGAGGTACGACCAACAAAACACCAGATAGATAATTTGGTTGACGAAATACGCAAAATTGTTCAGAGAAATGAACGTGCGCTGGTAACAGTTTTGACCAAGAAAACAGCAGAAAGGTTGAGCGAGTATTTGACTGAACTTGGAATACGAGCACTGTATATTCATTCCGAGCTTGACGCAATTGAAAGAATAGAGGTACTTAAAAAACTTCGTCGCGGTGATGTGGATGTGGTTGTTGGGATAAACTTGCTAAGAGAAGGGTTGGACCTACCAGAAGTTTCCTTGGTTGCTATTCTAGATTCTGATAAAGAAGGTTTCTTAAGATCTGAAACGACTCTTATACAAATCATAGGAAGGGTTGCAAGAAATTTGAACGGTAAGGTTTTAATGTACGCTGATAAAATCACTCCAGCAATGGAGAAAGCCATAAAAGAGACAAATAGGAGAAGAATGATACAGATTAAATACAATCAAGAGCACGGTATAACTCCGAAAACAATCGTTAAACCGTTGGAAATTGAGATCTTCGAAAAGTTCATGGAAAAAGAGGAATTCAGTTACTCAGATCTAGCGAAGAATCTGACGAAAGAAGAATATGCAGCTTTACTAGAGGAAGAGATGTACAAAGCCGCGAGCGAACTAAGGTATGAAGATGCAGCCAGAATTAGAGACGAGTTATTTAAGATTAGAGAGGAGCTGAAAAAAGATGCAGGTAATCTGTGAAGCAGCATTGAAAGCAGGAAAATTTGCCCTGGAGAAGCTTGGAAATATTGAAAGAATAGAAACAAAATCGCGATCTTCCGATGTTGTCACAGAGGTTGACATGGCTTGTCAGAAAATAATTGTCGAAATCATAGAAGCCGAGTTGAAAAATGCAGAATTCATTTTAGAAGAGGGAAATGGGGAAAAAAAGATTCCAAATGTTGAATGTGTCTTTGTGGTTGATCCAATAGATGGTACACTTAACTATTCTCATTCCCTACCAATCTTTGGGGTGAGTATCGCAAGGCTTGATTATGGTGAGATAAACGAAGCTGCAGTCTATATTCCATTTTCGGACGAACTTTTTTACGCCAGGAAAAATTTTGGTGCCTTTCTGAACGGTAAACAAATTCGTAATGATAAAAATCCCACACTGGAAAATGCTCTGGTTGTTACCGGTATTCCCTATGTGGAAAGTTTGTTTGATTGGACATTTAAGAGCATCTTCGAAATAGCAAAATTTGTTCAAGAAGTGAGAATTCTTGGTTCAGCTTCTGTGGAGCTTTGTTATTTGGCATCAGGGAGATTGGACGCCTATTGGGAAATAGGGTTAAAACCATGGGATATAGCTGCGGGCGCACTTATAGCGAGTGAAGCAGGTGTTCAAATAAGTGGGATAACCAAGGATTTTGATCTGGAAAGTGGTGAAATCTTAGCAAGTGTAAGGTCAATTCACAAACAACTGAAAAAAATATTGGGGGAGATTCAATGAGGCCAAAACTCATTGTTGAAGGAACTGTCGGAGCAGGCAAGACAACTTTTATCAAAACTGTCTCAGAAAGACTCGGGTTAGAACCTCTTTACGAACTTACCGATCCAAAATTAGTCGAAATTCTTGAGAAATTCTATGCTGATCCTTCTAGATGGGCTTTTCAGCTCCAAGTTTATTTTTTGTCCAAACGATTTGAACAGATGCAAACAGCTCAGAAAAAAATCAACGTGATAATGGATCGTTCTATTTTCTGCGATCACATTTTTCCGTTAACTTTGTTAAAACGTGGAGAAATGACAAGGATCGAGTATGAGATATACAAAGAATTACATACAAAATTACTTGAATTCTCCAGCCCACCTAAATTAATGATTTATCTGAAATGCTCGACAGAAACAGCAATAAAAAGAATTGAAAAAAGAGGTCGGCCTTGGGAATTGCAAATTGATAGAAATTATTGGCAAGTTTTGAACGAATGTTACGAAGAGTTTTTTGCCAGTTATAACCTTTCATCTTTGCTGATTGTTAACACCGACTTTGTAGGCGAAAAATTCGAAGGAATAAGTGAATTGGTGAAAGAACTACTCAACTCAAAAAGAAGAATCATGTACGAATATGGTGGTCAGAGAGGTGTCAAGAATGCTTGAAATAGTAGTTGAAGGAACTGTTGGTGCCGGCAAAACCGCCCTTGTTGAGATACTTGAGAGGGAAAGAGGAATGGTAGGTTTTTACGAGATGAACGACAACCTAGCCGACCGAATTTTGGAAAGATATTACGCAGACAAAAAAAGATGGTGTCTAACTATGGAACTATTCTTTTTGCATAAAAGATTTCTTCAGGTCAAACAAGCAAGTGAAACTGAAAAAGCAGTTATGGACCGCTCTATGATGGGGGATTTTGTTTTTGTAAGAATGCAAAGAGAACTCGGATTGTTGGATGATTTGGAGTATGAGATATACGAAAATTTCTACAAAACTATGAGTCAACTTTTGCCCTCCTGCAGGCTTTTAATCTATATTAGATGTAGTGTGGAAACGGCGATGAAAAGAATTTCAAAAAGAGGAAGGCACTACGAAATAAATGTTGAGAAAACTTACTGGCAAAAACTTTGTTCCTTTTACGATAAAGTATTTGCAGAATCAAATAATTCAAACGTACTCATAATAGATGGTGATACCATAGATTACGTTGAAAACATAGACCATAAGAATATGACTCTGTGGGCAATTGATTATTGTCTTGAAAATGCTGGTAAGCACTTTTTATCCATTAATGGATTGATGGAAGCTCAGCTGGTATAATTTTGTATGAAGAATATTTTTTGGGAAGTGATCAAAGTGGAAAAGTGGAAAATGATCGGAGAG
This sequence comes from Pseudothermotoga sp., assembly GCA_041640575.1. Lineage (GTDB taxonomy): Bacteria > Thermotogota > Thermotogae > Thermotogales > DSM-5069 > Pseudothermotoga. Next base: position 4,742 of record JBEPZZ010000060.1, read on the forward strand.
AAACTGAGGACTGCTCGCGAAGAAAAAGGATTAACCATAGATCAGGTAGCTGAACAGCTAGCTATACCTTCATGGAAAATCAGAACAATTGAAGAAGGCTTCTTTGATAGGGTTGATGCCCCATTTTACGTAAAGCAATACATCCGTGCTTATGCAACATTTTTGGGTCTCAACCCAGATCAGCTTCTTGAAGAGTATGAGCAGAAGAAAGAACAGGAAAAGCCACAAATTTCTACTGTGAACGGAAATTTCTTGAAGCTGATGCTCTTAGGTGTTTTCGTAGCTGCGCTAATCTTTTTTATCTATTCAGGATACAGCTTTTTCAAAACACTGGGTAGTATGGATCTAAGATTTGTCAATCTATCAAAAGAGATCGTTTATTTTGATGGATTACCATTGAATCCCGACGAGTCTGTTATTCTCCAGGTCGGTAAAAGATACAAAGTTACAAACAATAAAGGTACATGCGCCGTCATTTCTAGGACGAAAGAATGGAGAATCTTAGCGGAAAATTTTGAGGTGATTGTGTGGGGGAAATAAGGAAAATTGATCTGGTGAATCTTGTTATTTTTATCTTTTCTCAAAATGTGGATTACTGGCTTGGTGAGCTTAAAAATGAACTTGAGGAAAGGTTTGGAAATATTGATTACATCTCACTAGAATTACCTTTTGGAATCTACACTTCTTATTATGATCAAGAAATGGGATCAGATCTCAAAGGGAAATTTTTAAGTTTTGAGAAATTGATCCACCCATCTTTGCTCGTAGATGTCAAGACCTTCACCAATTGGCTTGAGAAAAAATATGCGGTAGAAGGGAAAAGAAAATTCAATCTCGATCCGGGTTATATTCATCACATGAACTTTGTTTTAGCTTCAACAAAACCTTGGGCAAATAGAGTCTATCTTGCAAATGGCATCTATGCTGAAGTGACTTTGATGTACCTCTCAGGTGAGTTCAGACACTGGGAATTTACTTATCCAAATTATCAAAGTGATGTTTACAAAAAAGAGCTTGAGCAAATTCGAAAACTTTACATGCAAAAACGAAGGGCCTTATCAAAGGGTGAGGAAATTGATGAGAATCGGAATAAAAATACTTGGTTGTCCAAAGAACGAGGCGGATTGCAATGTTCTGGAGGCGATACTACGCCAACGAGGATATGAGATAGTAAAGGATGCTCGCTACGCCGATGCAATAATAATAGATACATGTGGATTTATAGAAGAAGCAAAAAAAGAGGCAATAGACGAAATTCTTGCATTTGCAGAATACAAGTCAAAACGTGATTTTTTTCTCTGCGTAAAGGGTTGTCTTGTTCAAAGATACGCAGAGCAACTTGTTGAAAGTATACCAGAGGTAGATGCCTGGTACGGTGTTTTAACACCAAAACAAATAGCTGACGCACTCGAAAAAAGAATAAAATTTCTTGTTACTGATCCTGCCACAGGTTACGAGGAAGCATTGCGATGTGAAACTGGCAAGGCATTTGCTTACATCAAAATTGCCGATGGATGTGACAGAACATGCACTTTTTGTTCTATTCCTCTTTTCAAATGCCACTTTAAGAGCCGTACGATCGAAAGTATAGAAAAGGAAGCACTGGAACTCTTAAAGCAAGGTGTCAAGGAATTGATACTTGTTGCCCAGGACACAACGGCGTACGGCTTAGATCTTTACCGAAAACCCTCACTTCCCGAACTGCTTAAAAGATTAAACAATCTTGCTGGCGACTTCGCAATAAGAGTCATGTACCTTCATCCAGACCATTTAAGCGATGAAATCATTGATGCTATTTTAAATCTTGAAAAAGTGTTACCTTATTTTGATATCCCTGTTCAGCATGGGAGTAACGATATACTTGTTAGAATGGGAAGAATAAAGAGCTCGGAACAAATATTAGAAATGGTCGAAAAAATAAGAAGAAAAAATTCAGACGTTGCTATTAGAACCAGCATTATTGTTGGTTTTCCTGGCGAAGATGAAGAGCACTTCGAAGCACTATTAGATTTTCTACAAAAAGCAAAATTCGACAGGCTAGGATGTTTTATCTATTCTGAAGAGGAAGGTACAATTTCGAGCAAATTTGACAAAAAAGTACCTGTGGAGGTGGCGCAACGTCGGCAGGATGAAGTTATGATGTTGCAAAGCCAGATTTCTGAGGAAAGGTTAAAGCGTTTTAAGGGTAAACAGCTTAGAGTGCTTATTGAATCAGCAACCAAGAGATACTACATTGGTAGGAGTCACTTGGACGCACCAGAAGTCGATGGAAATGTTTTTGTTAAAAAAAGCAAGACAGTCCCTTTGAATGATTTCTACACAGTGCTCATAACTGAAACTGAAGAATATGACATGAAAGGAGAGCTAGTACAATGAATCTGGCGAACAGTCTAACTCTCTTGAGAATGTTCTTATCAATCCCACTATTTACATTGTTGGTATTTGAGCAATGGAAAGTAGCATTTTTTCTCTTTGTTTTTGGAGCACTAACAGATTATTTTGATGGCTTAGCAGCCAGGAAACTGAAACAAATGACAGACTTTGGGAAGGTCTTTGACCAGATTGCAGACAAAGTTTTCGTCAGTTCAACCATGATTGCCATGATACCTATGATTCCACGTTGGTTAGTAGCACTAGTTATTGCGAGGGACACGGTGATTAGTGCTGTTCGAATCATCGCGGCAAACCAAGGTTATATAATCCAAGCAAACATCTATGGAAAAGTAAAGACAGCTGTTCAGATGATATTATTAATCGAAGTTTTGTTTGCAGCTGCTTTCAGAGTTGATTTCGGCTGGTTGACTGTCTTGATGATCTACTTATGTGCGCTCCTTACAGTATTATCATTGTTTCTTTATGTTTACCAAAACAAAAAGACACTGGGGGGATCTAAGTGAGAACCTTTGTAGCAATTGATGTTAACGAACAAGTTAGAAACTTATCAGAGCAGATAATCGAAAAACTTATGAGAAGAGGATTCAAAGCAAACTGGGTTAGCAGAGAAAATGTACATCTAACTCTGTTTTTCTTTGGTGAAATTGATCCTCGAAAAGTTGACGAGATAGCGAAACATCTTCACGAGCGTGTTAAGGGGTTCCCCTCGTTCTTTTATCATGTGGAGAAGTTGGGTTATTTCTTAAAATATGGCAAACCTGCTGTCATTTGGCTTGGAGTTAGATCAAACCCAGCGCTTCAGAAGCTCTATGAAGAAATGGAAACTGAGCTTTCAAAACACAATTTCACATTTGAAAAGCGATTTTCACCGCATATAACAATTGGAAGAGTCAAAGAGCAACTTCCAACTGCTTGGAAAGCGTTGTTAGAGGATATAACATTTGAACCAATAATTGTTGCTGTAGATCGGTTTTCAATCTATTCCTCAACACTTACTCCAACAGGGCCAATTTACAAAAAAATTTACGAGTGCCAATTTGAAGGAGGAATAACAAAACATGAATGAAAGTCAAAAAGAGCGAAAAGAAAAACTTGATGTGTTGGAGAAAGCAATTAAGAAAATTGAAACAACTTTCGGAAAAGGATCAATAATGATCCTTGGGGAAGAAACCCAAGTTGGTCCAGTTGAGGTCGTTTCAACAGGTTCACTCGCACTGGACATAGCGACCGGTGTCGGTGGCTATCCAAAAGGTAGAATCATCGAAATCTATGGTCCTGAAGCCAGTGGAAAGACAACTCTTGCTTTGCATGCGATAGCTGAAGTTCAAAAATTAGGTGGTGTTGCTGCTGTAATTGATGCAGAGCATGCGCTTGATCCAACCTATTCAAAAGCACTTGGTGTTGATCTGAAGACCTTGCTGATAGCGCAACCTGACTATGGAGAGCAAGCTTTGGAAATCGTGGATGAGCTTGTGAGAAGTAACGCCGTTGATTTGGTTGTCGTAGATTCCGTAGCGGCCTTAGTTCCAAGAGTTGAAATCGAAGGAAGCATGGGAGATATGCAAGTCGGATTACAAGCAAGGTTGATGTCTCAAGCGTTGAGAAAAATAGCCGGGACAGTCAGCCGCTCGAAAGCAATTGTCATATTCACAAATCAAATACGCATGAAAATTGGAGTAATGTATGGCAGCCCTGAAACAACAACCGGTGGTTTAGCCTTGAAGTTCTACGCATCGTTGAGAATTGAAGTAAGAAGGGGAGAACCAATCAAAGAAGGTACTGAAATAATTGGTAACACGGTGAACGCCAAAGTTGTCAAGAATAAAGTGGCTCCTCCCTTCAAGAAAGCTGATTTTGACATCATCTATGGCAAAGGAATTGTAAGGGAGAATGAAATTTTCAACGTTTCATTAGCTGAAGGTTTGATACAACGCAAAGGTAGTTGGTTTTTCTATGTTTCCGATTCTGGAAAAGAATATACGCTTGGTCAAGGTAAAAGTAACGTGGTAGCTTTCTTACAGGAAAACCAAGCTGTCGCTGATGAAATCGAAAACAAAATTAGGCAGAAGTACAACCTACCTTTGATAAAAAGGGCAAAAGATGAGTGACGAAGAATTCGATAAGGCTTTAAAACGTGCTAACAAGCTTATTAAGTTTCGTCTAAGGTCAAAGTGGGAATTGACCCATAGGCTTCTTGATGCTGGTTTTCATGAAATAGTTGTCGAAAAAGTCGTTTCTGAACTTGAAAAAAAAGGAATAATAAATGATAAGAAATTTGCCAAATTGTATGCAGACCAAATGTTGAATGTAGATGGTTATGGACCTTTCAGAATCAAAATGAAATTGAAAGAGCTCAGAATAGATGAAGAAATAATTGAGAATGTTATCAGAGATTTGTTGAGAGAATACGACATTCCATACGTGATGAGAAAAATTCTAGCAACTCATAGAGTTGAGAACTCGAAAGCCAGAGAGTATTTATTTCGAAGGGGATTTACCCCTGACCTAATAGATCTTTTAGACCTTGAAACAGGAGGTGCAGATGAATGACTATAGTTATAGTGCTACTAAGTGCTTTTGTAGGTATCTTTGTTGGAAGTACGATGGGTTATTTGATTGCTAAATCACAGATAGAGAAAAAGATTAAAAGTGCTCAACAAGATGCCACATCGATAATTAAAAAAGCTGAACAAGATGCACAGGAAATAAAGAAAAAAGCAATTATGGAGGCAAGAGAAGAGGCACACAAAATAAAGGAAGAATTCGAAGAAGAAAGAAAGCGAAGAGAATCAGAACTCAGAGCTGCGGAAGAGAGGCTTCTCAAACGTGAAGAACTTATTTCGAAGCGTGAAGAAGCTGTGGAAAAAAAGGAAACAACTCTTGAAATGCTGAAAAATCAGCTGGAAAACCAGAGAAAAACACTTGAACAAAAAGAACAGGAGCTCGATGAAAAATTTACCAGACTTGCTGGCATGACAGTTGAAGAAGCAAGAGAAATAGTATTACAGGAAGCAAGGGAAAGGTATGAGCATGATCTTGCTATCATGTTCAAACAAATTAAGGAGAGGTACGAGGAAGATGCTGAAAAAGAGGCCAAAAAGATCATTGCAACTGCCGTTCAAAGATACGCACCAGAATACATTGGTGAAGTAACGGTTTCAACGGTGAGTTTACCATCAGACGAAATGAAAGGAAGAATAATTGGTCGAGAAGGAAGAAATATCAGAACTTTCGAAAAGATCACTGGTGTGGATTTAATAATTGACGACACACCTGAGGTGGTGGTACTCTCAAGTTTCAATTCAATAAGAAGAGAAATTGCTCGTCTCACTCTTGAAAAACTTGTTGCGGATGGAAGAATACATCCTGCAAGAATTGAAGAAATGTATGAAAAAGCAAAACAAGAGGTTGAGAAAGCGATAAAAGAAGCTGGGCAAGAGGCAACCTTTGTGACTGGAATTACTGGTTTGCATCCAGAGTTGATCAAATTACTTGGCAAGCTGAAATATAGAACAAGTTACGGACAAAACGTTTTAGACCATTCGATAGAAGTTGCACAACTTGCAGCGCTGATGGCTGAAGAACTTGGCCTAGATGTGGATAGGGCAAAACGTGGTGGCTTGTTACACGATATAGGAAAAGCTTTAGATCATGAAGTTGAAGGATCACATACTGAAATTGGAGCTGAAATTGCTAAGCGTTACGGTGAGCCTGATTATGTAATCAATATG
>JBEPZZ010000061.1:0-10798 GCA_041640575.1 Pseudothermotoga sp.
GTGTAACGTTTTTGATGCTTCGTGATCGATATGGTCAGACTCAAGTTGTGATTCCAGAAGGCTTATCGATTTCGTTAAAAAGAGAAACTGTTATAAAAGTTGAAGGTATAGTCAGGGAAAGGCCAAAGGAAAACGTAAACAAGGAACTTGAAACGGGAGAAATAGAAGTCTTCTCGGAAAGAATAGAAATTCTCTCAGCGCCATCCAAAGAGGCACCTTTTTATCCAAGTGATACCTCTCTTCCCTCGGAGGAAGTCAGGTTGAAATACCGTTACCTAGATCTGAGAAGAAGTGAGGTGATGGAAAAGCTTCTTTTGAGGCATTCAGTCGCACTCTCTGTACGAAATTATCTTTCGAAAAACGGATTTGTGGAAGTTGAAACACCATTCCTCACAAAAAGTACTCCCGAAGGTGCAAGAGACTTTTTGGTCCCATGTAGGTTGAAACCTGGTACTTTTTATGCTCTGCCTCAATCACCACAACTCTTCAAACAGATCTTAATGGTCGGGGGATTGGATAGGTATTTTCAAATTGTTAGATGCTTCAGAGATGAAGATTTAAGAGCAGATAGGCAACCTGAATTCACCCAGATAGATATTGAAATGTCCTTCGTCACCAGAGAAGATATCCTTCAATTGGTAGAAGGAATGTTAAAACATGTTTTCAAAGAAGTCTTAGGTGTAGGCTTACCAGAAAAGTTCGATCGTATTTCCTATGAGCAGTGCATGAACGATTATGGAAGCGATAAACCAGATAGAAGGATAGGAATGAAATTTACGAATTTAACCGATCTTTTTACCAACTGTCAGCTTCAAATTATAAGGTCCACGCTTGACACGAAGGGAATGATCAAAGGATTCGTTGTGAACAATTTTGCACACCACTTGACCCGAAAAGTTGTGGATCAATTGGAGCAGATTGCGAAAGAAAAAGGACTTGGTGGAATACTATGGTTTTCCATAGAAGGTGGAAAAGTTGCTCGTGGAAGTTTGTTGAAACATCTTGAAAAGGAGTACTCCCTGATTTCAGAAAATCTTGCCATGAAGGAGCAAGATGTTTGCGTAATATGTGCAGGAGATCAGTCAAAGGTCAACGTTACACTTGGGGAAATCAGAAAAGCAATAGGCGACCAATATTTGAGCCATTTGAAAAAAGGTTTCGACGTGTTTTGGGTATTGGATTTCCCAATGTTTGAATGGGATGACGAGGAAAAAAGATATGTAGCACAGCATCACCCATTCACAATGCCAAATCTTGAAGATTTAGAGAAGTATTCCGAAACCGATCTGTCAAAGATCAGAGCCCAGTCATATGATATAGTTATTAACGGATTTGAACTTGGATCGGGCAGCATACGTATTCACAACGCGGACCTTCAGAGGAAAGTTTTCCAGTTGATGCAGTTGAATGAGGATGAAATAAAATTGAAGTTTGGGTTCCTGCTAGAGGCATTTCAGTATGGAACACCCCCACACGGGGGAATAGCACTTGGTATGGACAGATTAACGGCTATTATGTGTGGTGCAAGTTCAATACGAGATGTTATAGCTTTCCCGAAAACTTCAAGTGGAACTTGTCCACTTACAGGGGCACCAGATGTTGTTAGTGAAAAGCAATTAAGGGAATTAAAAATAAAGATAACAGGAGGGGAATAAGGTGAACGGTATCAGCGTAAAATTCGAGCAGATAGGGTCAAAGATGATCTGTAAAATCAATGGTGATATTGACGCGTATCATTCGGCAGAGGTTAAGAAAACGCTCAAAGAGGAAATGGAAAAAACCTCAGCTGAAAAGGTTGTTCTTGACATGTCTGAAGTCCCTTACGTTGACAGTGCAGGTTTGGGAATCATGGTTGCGCTTTTGAAAATATCAAGGTCATTGAACAAGGAACTGATTCTAGCATCTTTGAAGCAGAACGTGAGGAGAATATTCGAAATGACAAGGCTTGATAAAGTATTTAGGATTGTTGATACTGTAGAGGAGGCTTGAGATTGGCCAAACGAATTCTAATTGCTATTGATGGGCCTGCTGGCTCTGGAAAATCAACAATAGCAAAACTTTTGGCCAAAAGGCTTAGGATAAATTATTTGGACACCGGAGCTATGTATAGAGCTCTCGCGTGCTACTTATCTTCGAAAGGACTTTCTCCAAAAGATGATCTATCCAAAGAACTTGAAAATATTAAAGTGGAGTACAGAAATGGCGAAATTTACATAAATGGCGAAAAAATGGGTGAGTTTATAAGATCACCCGAAGCAGGAAAGCTGGCTTCTGATTTTGCGGCAGTTCAATCTGTTCGAGAGATACTAACTAGGATTCAAAGATCGATCTGTGAAAACGGAGCGTTTGTAGTAGATGGGCGAGATATCGGAACGGTTGTTCTACCACATGCGGATGTTAAAATTTTTCTCACAGCTTCGTTTGAGGAAAGGGTAAGAAGAAGGTTAAGAGAACTTCAGGAAAAGGGAATTCGTACCACTTATGAGGAAGTTGCAAAGGAGTTGCAGCTCAGAGATTCTCAAGACTCAAACAGGTCAATAGCTCCTTTGAAACCAGCTGATGATGCCTTCATTGTTGACACTACTGGCAGAACAATAGATGAAGTTTTGGCACAGATTTGCAAAATTATTTCTGGGAGAGCTGACTGTGAATATCATTGTTGCTGAAAACATAGGGTTTTGCTTTGGTGTAAAAAGAGCTCTCGATGCAGTAATTGAGCAATTGCAACAAGGTGAAAAGGTTTACCTGCTTGGAGAGCTGGTTCACAACACCAGCGTTATGAACTATCTTAAACAGAATGGTGTTGAGGTGATTTCTCTAGATAAAATACCAAAAGATAGTAAGGATTCAGTTCTGGTTGTTAGAGCGCATGGTATACCACCAGAGGATTACGATACTGGTGCTAGGCATTTCAAAAGAATTGTTGATACAACTTGTCCCATTGTTCAAAGACTTTTTCAGCTTGTCCAGAGAATGAAGAATGATGGTTATAAAATATTAGTCTACGGGAAAAATGACCACCCAGAAATGATAGCTTTAAAAGGATACGTCAAAGATGCAATCGTTGAGACTAATCCTGTTCGATTGTCCGGAAAGATTTGCCTTGTTTCGCAGACAACAATGTCTACAGATGATCTATTAAAGTTTGCCTCTAAAACATTAGAGATTTCCGATGCGACTGAGTTTAGATTCTTTAACACTATTTGCCAAGTTACAGCGCAAAGAGAAATTGAAACCAAGCAAATTGCAGCTAAAAGTCAAGTTGTAATTGTAGTTGGGGGTAAACATAGTTCAAACACAAAGAAACTTGTTGCAATTGCAGAGCGGTACACAAGAGTAATTCATGTAGAAGTGCCTGAAGAAATTGATATATTTAACTTAAAAAGATTTGATACAGTTGGTCTTGTTTCTGGCACTTCAACAGCATATGAGGATGTGAAAAGGATCATCGAAAAATTGTGCAACAGGAGGGAAAAGGATGAGTAAAGAGAGCATGGAGAATTTTGAGAGATACCTGGAAAATTTCGTGGAGATATCGCCGGGGCAGGTAATCGAAGGAACAGTTACTAAGGTTAACCCCGGTGAAGGTGTTTATGTCGATTGTCAAGCTAAGCTGGAAGGGTTTGTTCCAACTAACGAGCTGGTTCTGCCGCTTGAGAACTATAAGATCGGTCAGAAACTGACTTTACAAGTTCTGAAGGTTAACGATGAAGAAGGATCTGTGATACTTTCTGAGAAAAAACCTCATATGAGGTTACTCAAATCCAAGCTTAAAGAAGCTCATGAAAAAGGTGAGATAGTTAAGGGAAAAATTATAAGTTCAGTTCCAAATGGTTATCTAGTGTCTCTTTACAATGTGTTTGAAGCTTTCTTGCCTGGATCTCATTCTATGCTTAAGAAAGATAGCTCGATACCACAGGAAGAGTTAGATTTTGTAATAATGGAATGTGAATTTGGCAAAAGAAGGCAACGAATTGTTGTCTCTAGGAAAATGCTTTTTGAAAAACAAAGAAAAGAGTTTTTCTCCAATCATAAAGTAGGCGATGTCGTTGAAGGCGTAGTTGAAAAAATCGACGAAAGTCACGCTCTTTTGAACCTTGGCCCGGTTGTGGCATTTCTACCTAGGTCTGAGGTTTCGCACGATGCTAGGTTATCACCTTTGGATGTTCTTAAAAAAAGAGAAAGGGTTAAAGTAAAAATCACGGAAATAGATGAAGCTTCCTCAAACGTTGTCGTAAGCCTAAAAGCGATGGAACCAGATCCATGGCAAAAGGTAGCCGAGAAGTATCCAGTTGGTAAGATCGTTCAAGGCACAGTAAGAAGTATCGTACCGTTTGGCTTGTTCGTAAACTTGGAACCTGGTATAGATGGTTTGGTAAGGATTTCTGAAATTTTCTGGGGCAACAAAAAAGTCGATTTACACAAGTACTTTAAGGTAGGTCAACTCATTCAAGTTGAAGTTGTAGAAGTAGATCCACAGGGAAAGAGAATTGGCTTGAGTTATAAAAGGGCAAAAGGAGATCCATGGGAAAACATTTTTGAAAAATTTAAAGAAGGTGATGTCGCTTACGGTTCGATCTTGAAAGTGATAACGACCGGTTTGATAGTTGAACTTGAAGATGGTATCAGTGGCTTTGTTCCAAAATCAGAGCTCGCGTGGGATAAAGTCAAAGATCCTACGCAAGATTTTAAGGAAGGTCAAAAGGTTCGAGTAAAAATACTTTCGATTGATGACAAACAAAGAAGAATCAGACTCAGCGTTAAACAATTGACATCAGATCCATGGAACGAGGTTTTGGTGAAGCTCAATGAAGGCAGTGAGGTCAAGGCAAAGGTTCAATCAAAAGTGAACTCTGGCTACGTGGTTCGACTTGCTGATTTTAACGTAGAAGGTTTCATGCCATCGTCCCATGCTTCGGAAGAGCTCAAAGAAGGCGATGAAATTGAAGTTTTGGTTCTTAGACTTATACCTGAGCGTCGTAAAGTTCTTGTCAGTCAAAAGAAATTAGAAGAAAAAAGAGCTTACGAAGAGTACAGGAAAAATGTTAAAGCCTTAACTTCAGAAAATACGCTGGCAAACAAAATTAATAAGAAGTAATATGGCTATCGTTGTAATTGCCGGTAGAACTAATGTTGGCAAGTCCACTCTCTTCAATAGATTAATTGGCAGACGTAAAGCAATAACCGAGGATGTCGAAGGTGTGACACGTGATTCAATCAAAGGTCTCGTCGAGTATGACGAGACCGTTTTCGAATTGTATGATACTTGTGGCGTCTTTTTAGATGCTGATGATGAAATGCTTTCTTCCATGAGAAACAGAGCTTTCAAAACCTATGAAAAAGCCGATCTGATTCTTTTTGTAGTTGATGGTCGTGTTGGAATAACAGCGGAAGATGAATATGTTGCGGAAAAGCTTAGAAAATTAGGTAAGAAAGTCATACTTGTTGTGAACAAAGCTGAAAATCAAAAGATAATCGACACAAATATGGGTGATTTTTTGAGGCTTGGCTTTTCAGACTGTGTGACAGTAAGTGCGTTGCATGGTCAAAACATAGACGTACTTTTGGATAAGATATCCCAGCACCTTAAGTCGTTAAAAACAGAAAAGATTTCCGAAGACATTGAATATCCAAAAATTGCAATTGTAGGAAAACCCAACGTTGGGAAATCGTCACTTTTCAACACTATCCTAAAAGAGGATAGGGCAACAGTCACGTCAATTCCAGGGACAACAAGAGATCCAGTGGACGAACTAGTGAATTTTAGCGGGAAAAATTACATTTTTATTGATACAGCTGGATTAAGGCGAAAAAGCAGAATCGAGTACAAGAGCTTGGAACACTTTAGCATTGCGCGAACAATTGATACGATTGAAGCCGCTGATGTGGTGTTGTTCCTAATAGACGCATCCCAAGGAGTCACGAGGCAAGACAAAAGAATAGCAGATTTGATCCTCAGAAAAGGTAGAGCAATGGTGGTAGTGGTAAGTAAATGCGATTTGCTAGATGCTTCATGGCAACAGTACAAAAACTGGATTTATGGGCAGATGCATTTCGTTGGTGAATTCGATGTGGTGTTCACAAGTGCAGTAAAAGGGTATGGTATCAAAGAATTATTCATAGCTATTGATGAGGCTTATTCATCATTTTGCCGTATGGTTTCAAAGGCTAGTTTGAACAACCTTGTTTCACAGTTATCTATACTTTCACCACATCTTGCAAGTGGAGACCTTCAAGTTTTGTCGATAAAACAGATTGGTGTAAAACCACCGCGATTTGCTGTAACTGTCAACAAGAAGGGCCTTGCTAACGAGCAGATATCCCGCAGCCTTGAAAAGCTCATTAGGCAGAGAGTAGACAAATTCAAAGGATCGCCCCTAAACTTAGTTTTCAAGGGGAGGCGTTGATTTATGATGTACCTAGTTGCTGGATTAGTTTCTTATTTCTGCGGTGCAATTCCATTTAGTTACTTGTTGCCAAAGTTGAAAAAGGTTGATGTTAGAACAATTGGTAGTGGTAATGTGGGCGGTACTAATGCTTTGCGTGCTGCCGGACCGTTTGTTGGACTGTTATGCATGGTGTTAGATAGCATAAAAGCTTTCATACCTGTACTCATTTTTTCTAAGATATCAGATGGTGATCCAAAAGTTATGGGTTTAGCGGCTATAGCAGCAGTTCTTGGACATGATTTTCCGGTATTTTTGAAATTCAAAGGTGGCAAGGGTGTCGCTAGCACAGTTGGGGTGATGTTTGCTGTTTGTTATCCGTGTGGTTTTGTCTTTCTTGCTGCTTGGTTGGCGGTGATTTTTGCAACTAAATACGTTTCCCTAGGTTCTGTAATCGGTCTTTATTCAGCTTCTGCAGTTGGTTTTTTCTTCAAAACAGACTTTGGCGTCTTGTTCCTAATATTGGCAACTTTGTCTACTATTAAGCATTCAGAAAACATAGAAAGATTGCTGAGGGGTAATGAAAGAAAAACTGACTTGATATCGATATTCATGAAGAGGCGATCTTCTTGAAGCGGTTTGTGACTATATTTTTTCTGGTACTGTATTTTATCGTGACCTTTGGAATTATCACTGAAGAACAAGCTCGCGAAAATTTTTCAAAAGCTCTTCTAGCTTGGTATGAAGGTGATGTGAAAAAAGCAAAAGAACTAATGGAAATAGCTACATCGGGTCTTATATATGTCACCGATATACCAGAATTTTGGTATTTTATGGCAAAAATCGACATTGATATGAGGGCCATTCAAAAGGCGCAGGAAGATCTGAAAACCATCTTGGTTGTGAGTCCAGGGAAGGATGAGGTTGTTTCATTGCTCAAAGAGATAGAAATTCTTCAACGACCACCAAAGTTTGCAAAACCTATTGTGTTCGATAGATTGTTAAGTGTACAAGGTTATTCCGAAGGTATAGAGTATTTCTACACGCCAACGGCTGTAACTCTTTACGGGGATACTGTCATTATCGCCGATCAAGCCAATAAAAGGATAGTTTTCTACAAATACGGTCAGTATTATGTAATCAAAACTTCCGTGGAACCAATTTCTATTGAAATATCTCCAAATGGAACGTTGTTTGTCGCTAGCAGAAAGAAACTTATAAAAATCGATTCAAGCAACGGTAATGAAAAAGTGATTTATGATGGATTTGCGAACGCATTGTTAGCAGGTTTCGACAAAATTGGTAGGCTTTGGGGAAGTGACGTAAACAGGCTGTTTTACGTTGATGGGGAGGAAATTGTTCTAATAAATCTGCAAGACTTCTATGCTATTCAAGATGCTGAAGTGACATTGAATGGAATTTGGGCTCTGGATATCTTGCGGAACAAGTTGATTCTTTTTGATTTCACCGGTAAAAAAATCGAAGAAAGGGATGCTCACGGTAGCTGGAGCTTTGAGGTAACAGTATCAGGTGATCCAGTAGTACTGACAAAAAACGGTGAACTTGTTCTTGTTGGGGAAAACGGTCATCAAGCACTCCATAAATTTAGCCAGGCTACAACTATCTTTGACTACAGATACCCGTTTTTAATTGTTTTTGATTGGCATAAACATGCTGTTGATTTATACCCCATGAAGGGAGAAGAACCAATCTTTGTCAAAATTGACAGTTTAAGTTTTTCGGAAGAAACGATCAAATTGAATTTCAGGGTTGAAAATATCTTTGGTGACACGGTTCCGTACTTATCAAATTTGCTTCAAGTGCGTGAAGGTGGAGGACCTGTGTATTTCGAGCTTAAAATTGATCATACTGAGATCGAATGGTTAAAGGCTGAAGATCAGTTCTTTGGTTCTGTTTTACCTTATCTTCGAAGAGGTAAAGCCTATGGAATCTTGTTTGATAAATTTCCAAGACAGTTTGTTCAGACTGATCTTGTGACTCTTAAAGGTAAAAATGTCAGAATCTTCGTTTCAGAGAGACCAAACGAATACGTTTTCCTTTCTGGTGGAGCAGGATATTTAAATTCCCAAAGAAGGATTTTGCGAAGTTTTTACAGTGTTTCATTCAAAAGGACTCGGCCTATTCCTTCGGATATAACTTCGGTGACAATATCAGTAAAGATAGGAGAAAAACTTTACTCTGACACCATTTATTACACTCGGGGAATGATTCAATGACTCTAGAAGAAGTCTTTGAAAGAGCTCTAAAAGCGGCTCAAGAAGGAAGGCTTGAGGATGCGGAGAAGCTTTATAAAAAGTGTTTGGAGCTTGAACCACAGCATCCAGAGGTTTGGAACAATCTTGGAAATGTTTACCGAAAAGCCGGACAGATTGCAAAATCGGTAGAAGCCTATCAAAAAGCTATTGAACTTGACCCAAAATATGTGCTTGCTTACTTTAATCTTGCTTCTGCTCTCATGGACATAGAAAGGTATGACTTAGCAAAGCTTTTTCTTTTGAAGGTTAGAGAAATGAACTTCGAAATGGTAAAATCGACTGCTATGCTTATAGTTTGCCTGCTTCAATTGAACGAAGAACTTGAAGCTTTGAAGCTTTTTAGAGAAGTGAAAGGGAATGAAGACATTCTGAATGAGCTCAAAGAATACGGAATCTTAGATCATCTACAAAGCCTTGATAACGAATGGAAATTGATTTAACCTTTCTCGAAAAGTAAGTTCACCAATAAGGGATTAATTTTTTCTCGAGCGACTCTTTTGAATTTCTGGATAGTGTTGTCGATTTTCTTGAATTCAACGTTCAATTTTTTCCCTATTTCTTCATAACTCTCGCCATTTGTCCAAAGTTCGACTATTTCTTGTTCTTGATCCTTTAAATACCTTTTTACCTCGTCGAGAACAATTTCCACAATCGCTGATTGTTGTGTTGACACTGTTGCATCTTCGAAGCTGTATCCAGGTTCTTCAGACTCCTCAACACTGGTTTGATCGACGCTCACAGCATCAGTCAACATTTTATTCTTCTTGCGGTTTAAAAATGTCAAAAATGATTTTAGTTCTGATTCTATACTTCTCCAGGCAAAGGAAGAAAATCCGCTCTTGTCAGGCTGATAATAATACGTTGCTTTAATCAACCCGACTAATCCATTTTGAACAAGATCATCAAACTCCGCCCAAGGAGCGTAATATTTCGAAGATATCTTAATAACCATGGGGTAGTATCTTTCTAAAATTATTTCTACAGCTTCATTCAAACCGCTTTGAGCAAGTTCAACTAATTCTTCTGTTCTTTTTGAGCGAAGCTGATATTTTATTGGCAATCTGTCTCACCGCTCTCTTTGCATAGTAATTTCGAAAGTACTCCAATGTGCTCAACCACAATATCTGGTTTTGTGGAGGAATGCTCTAAATCCTGTAAAGTCGTTTCACCTGTTAGAACAAGGATAGAAAGAATCCCAGATCGGCGAGCAAATTCTATATCAGTGTACAATCTGTCACCAACCATAGCAATCTTTTCCTTTGCTATTCCTGTCTTCTTCACAATCATTTGAAGCATTAGTGGATTTGGTTTTCCTATGACATAGTCTGGGAATCTTCCGGTAGATTTTTCAATCAAAGCTATATAGGATCCGGCGTCTGGAAGTGGCCCTTCAGGGGATGGACAATTAATGTCAGGATGTGTAGCAATATAGGTAAGACCCTTTCTTAGATAAAGGCATGTTTTCGACAATTTTTCGTAATTTATTTCTGTATCATAGCCCAGAACAACTATTTGTGGATCTTCATATACAATCTTATGACCGTATTTTTCGAGAGTCCTTGCTAACTTACCCGTGCCAAGGAGGTATATTCTCAATGGGCCATATTTTTCTTTCAAAAATATACCAGTGGCATCTCCAGACGTGAAAACATCTATTGATCCATCAAGCCCCATCTTTCTAAGCTTTTCAACATAGCTTTCCGAGTCTTGTGAAGAATTGTTCGTAAGGAACATAAACTGTTTGCCTTGCTTTCTAACCACATTCACGAATTCGAGCGAACCATCAAACAGTTTATTTCCCAGATAGAATGTACCATCCATATCTAAAAGGAAGAGTTCGACATTTTTTATGTCCAGCAATCCTATCACCTCATTGAATAAGATACCAGAAAAACGGAGGGGGTTTTACACGTTGAAAGTGAAAGTCGTAGTGCTTGAAATTTCCATGATCTTCTGGTAATATTGGTTGGAAAAAGGCAAGAGAGGGGATCGAAGATGTCAAAGAGATGTGAGATATGTGGAAAAGGTCCTGTAGCTGGTAAGAACGTAAGTCATTCTAACAGACACACTCCAAGAATGTTTAGACCAAATATTCAAAGAGTTCGTGTACAGCTAGAAGATGGCACAATTAAGACT
>JBEPZZ010000062.1:0-10629 GCA_041640575.1 Pseudothermotoga sp.
TCCATCAACAACTATCTTAATAGGTGGTGATTGCAAGAATGAATCGTCCATTGTTCCAGCTATAATTGCTTCACCAGGAACGACACTTCCTTCTTTTGGTGTTGCTGGCAAAAGTTCTGGTTTTACTAAGGCCCAGTAGGCAAGTTTTGCCTGATAATAATCATCGAACAACAATGGCCAATTGTTTCTCCTAATGGGATATCCTCTCAACCACGAATAGTCATCTTTCAAGCCCCAGAAAGTTACGTTGGTTATCACGTCACTATACTTTTTGTACACCTCAAAGAGTCTGTAATAAAAGTTGGCTTGCTGAATGAGTAGTTCAGCTGGTGGGAAATCGTATTTTGTCGCATTATCTCGATAAATGTTCACATCAAGTTCGGTTATTTCAATAACTATGCCAGGTATAGTTGCATACATCGCTATAGCCTGTTCTATCTGTTCGATACTTGTTCCAATGTTTATATGTTGTTGCATACCGATACCATGGATTGGTATGCCTTTCTCTTTAAAACTCTTTACCATGTTGTATATGACATCTCTCTTCTTCTGATGATATTCGTTGTAATCGTTGTAGAATAACAACGCATCTGGATCCGCTTCATGTGCAAACTTGAAAGCTAGCTCTATATACTCAGGCCCTATTATCTGATACCATAAACTTCTCCTTAACCCATCAGCTTGATTCTCATCCACCGCTTCATTCACTACATCCCATGCATATACTTTCCCTTTGTAACGACCCACAACTGTATGAATATATTCCTTCATTCTTTCTATCATCGCTTCCTTCGACAACAAATTGCCATTCTCATCCCTGAAAAACCATTCCGGTGTCTGACTGTGCCATACCAACGTGTGGCCTCTTACCACCATCCCATGCTTTTGTGCAAATTCTATATACCTGTCTGCTGCTGTGAAATCATAGAAAATCTTGCCATCTGCTGTCCTTCTTAATATGCTCTCTGGCTTCATCTCGTTCTCCGCTGTCATGCTGTTGAAATGTCTAGTAATGAGTTCTATATCCTTCGCATTGTTAAATACACGCACAGGTAACGCTACGCCTATCCGAAATTGTTTTGAGAACGCTTCTTTTAGCGATGGTATCTGTTCCAAAATCATGGACGATTCTCCTTTAGTTTGCCAAGAGGTTTTCTTTGATTGTTCTTTTGAGTTGTTGTCACAAGCTATAAGAAACAAAATTGTTGCAAGCAACACGATGCCAAGAAATTTCATAGAACCCCCTCGATGGTTGGCAGTAAATTAAGTGTCATTTCCATTAATAAATCATAAAAAAATAATTTGTTCTAGTCAAGAAGGAATTACAGTCATTACAAGCAAAATCCCAGGATGAATCGGATTTTCAATCTACATTTGCCACTTTTCTCTCAATTTCTTTCGTTTTCTTGTTTTTTCGCCAAAACCGTACAAAGATCAACAGTCAGCTTAGACTCTTTCAAAGATTTTTGTCCTTCCTTAAATTTGTTACATCGATGGTTGTCACGCTTGTTAACCAATTAACTGCTCATCTTCTTTGCAATCAGGCAAACATCGAACCTGTGACTTTCAAAGGGAGATTTCAAATGTTGGACTGATTGAATCCTCTACCATTTGGTTCAAATGACATAAATCGATCTTGCCTGCGTGAAGTTTGTTTTTACAATGTGGATTCCTGGCTCGGAGATTTTGAACTCAAACACAAACTTTGACTTTTGAAACGGTGGAACTGTTAATTCTTTTGCCACTATAACCTGTTCGTCAAGATATAAAAGTATTGGCTGTGTGAAAGAAACTGCTGAAAAATTATCCGCAACGACAATCGCTTGTGCCAACTCTTCTTTTTTCAGTGAAACTTTCGCAAGGTTCAATTCGATTCTGAAATTCTCTTCGATAGCTGGTAATTCTCGCCAACCAGTTCCATTAAGAAGCGGTTTTATCACAAAACGATGATTGTAAGCTTTCGGGATAAGTGTATATTCTCTGTGAGTTCTTGCACCCCAACTATCGTCTCCTCCAACTCCTGTTTGTTTGTAATCAACGTTAATTGTTAGAAAATCTTTCTTCTCAAGCTCGTTGACGTGCTTTGCATTTTCCAAATCTTCCATCGAGAATGGCCAAATGGAAAAATCTACGGTTGGAATGCCACAAATCATGAGGCCAAGGTTATTTTCATCGTAGATCTTGAAATACCTTACATCGGTTCTATTACCAGTTTCCTGAGGCCTTACGTAGTAGTGAACCAATGAATCAGAAGCTAGCTGATGAAGTGCTATCAAACCACTATGCTTTCTGTCCCAATAAGTTTCATGCGGACCGGCGCCGTACCATTTTACTCTTTTCAAGGCCGACGTTGTTTTGAATTGTATACCAAACCTTGGAAGTTCTGGAAGGCCATCTTCAGGAATAATTGTGTGATCAACTAAAATTTCGCCCGTTGAAAACACCGTGAAAGTCAAATAATCCCATGAACCACCGGGAAGTTGATATTCGCTGCAAAGTGTGAATCTGTTTTCTCTATGTTCTGTATGAAGTTTGTGAAGCTTTCTTTCATAGCTAGCTTTTTTCCAAATCGCAAGTCTTTCAGGCATTTTGTTACCTATGTCGTTATCAATCGGTACACGCCAAAAGTTTGGTACCAGTGGGCTTACAAGAAGATTTGTAGATGAATAATTTATCTGCTCAATTGTTCCACTGAACTTAGAGAATGTAACCGTAAAATCTTTGCCTTTCACGAAATATGAATGACCATCTTCGGAAACTTCGAAGAATAAACTATCGCGTTTTACATGGTAAAAAACAGGTTCTTTCAGTTTGAACTGTTCCCATGCAACAACATGGCCTTTTTCAGCCCATGGTAAATCTTGCTTCAAAGAAAAGTTTATTTCCAGAAAGTATTCTCGATCATCTTTTGATGGATTTACTGGTAATTTCACAGTAGTCTTGTGTCCTGGTGGTACGTTGACGGTAAAACTTTTTTTCTCAACAATTTCACCATCTGCTCTGACAAGCCAAGTACCTTCGAATTGATCAAGATTGGTGAAGATGTAGTTATTTTCAATTTCATATGTGTCGTTGGAAAGCTTGTTTATCTTTATGTTCTGATAGATCTTTTTCACTTCATAGTATTCAGGTTCTACTGTTCGATCTGGCAAAACGATCCCGTTGCAGCAAAAGTTCCCATCGTTGGGCTCATCTTTAAAGTCACCACCGTAAGCCCAGAATTGCTTTCCATCTGGATCGTATTTCCTTATCCCTTGATCAACCCAATCCCAGATGCATCCACCACAAAGGTTCGGATGCATTTCTATCACGTCCCAGTAATCCTTCAAATTTCCAACACTGTTTCCCATTGCGTGTGCATATTCACACATTAAAAGTGGTCTTTTAGGGTTTGAAACAGAATATTTGATCAACTTCTCAATTGGTGGATACATTGTTGAAACTATGTCCAAGTGGTGTCCGTCTGCAAATCCGGTTGTTCCATGAGGGCAATAGTGAACAAATCGCGTGTTGTCACGAGATTTGATCCAAAGAGCTGCTTGCTCAAAGTTTTCTCCATCGCCAGCTTCGTTACCAAGCGACCAAAAAATTACACAAACATGGTTCTTGTCTCTTTCAACCATCCTCTTGACTCGATCAACATGTGCATCTTTCCACTCTTCTTTTCTTGCAAGTGTAACTTGAGGATCCCAACCTATACCGTGGGATTCAATGTTTGCTTCATCTATAACATAAAGTCCAAAGTAATCGCAAAGATCATACCAGCGCGTCTGATTCGGATAATGTGAGGTTCTAACGGTGTTGATGTTGCACTGCTTCATCAGCCTTATATCTTGGATCATTCTTTCAACTGGAACTGAATGCCCCTTATCTGGATCGAATTCGTGTCTGTTTACTCCTTTGACGTAGAATGATTTTCCATTGATCCACAGTTTCCCATCTTTGATTTCTATTTTTCTGAAACCAAAGTTGACTTTTTTCTCATCTTTACCGAATTTTACAGAAAGTACGTACAAATTCGGTGTTTCATGCGACCATTTCATAGGCTTTTCGATGTCAAACCAAAAGCTTACTGTCTTATCCGAATTTGGCTCAAGTGTAATGTTCTTTTGACAAAGCAAACTTTGTTTATCCGTCGGGTCAAAAAGAACCAAATCAAGTGCATCAGTGCAGGATGTATCGCCTAAATTTCTAATTTGAACATCCACGAAAAGCTTTGCATTCTCATAGTTTTCATCAAGATCTGTTCTTAAAAAGATATCCCAAATATGACATTTTGGAAGTGTGTAAAGATAAACATCTCTGTAAATACCGGCAAACCACCACATATCTTGATCTTCAAGATAACTTGCATCACACCATTTCAAGACTAAAGCTGCAATGACATTTTCTCCTTCTTTCAAGAATTTCGTGACCCTAAATTCAGCTGGTGTACAACTATCTTTGCTAAATCCAACTTCTTCACCGTTTATCCAAAGTTTTAGAAAAGATCTCACACCTTCAAAATGAATAAAAAGCTCTTCATTAAGCAAATTTTTCGATATGAATATTTTCTTTCGATAAATTCCAGTGGGATTGTAATCTGTTGACACATGAGGAGGATTTACTTTAAACGGATAAACTATGTTGGTGTAAATAGGTTTATCATAACCCTGAAGTTCCCAATTTGATGGAACGTCAATATCGTTCCAAGCTGAATCATCAAAGTCTTTTGAATGAAAGCCTTCAGGCAATTCGAAGGGATTTTTTGCAAGATAGAATTTCCACTTTCCATTTAGAAACAGACAATTTTTTGGATATTTCCAGCTAAAGCTTTTGAAATCAAAGTAAGGAATGAAGGTTGAATGAGGTTTTTCAGTACCTGAACTGATAAGTTTCGGATTTTCCCATTCATACATTTCTATCGCCCCCAAATCTGAGAATATATTATCGCATTTTAAGAATGAAAATTGAACCCTTGATTAGCCATAAACGTGAGAAAACACGGCAAGATCTTGAATGAAATCCAACAAAGCAGACATGTTGACATGGTATGGGAGCAACTGATATAATTCATTTGTACGTACATTATCAGACAATTGACTTTGGATTCAAGACCAGGGGGGCGCTTCTAATGAGCATTTTCGGTGCTGATTACTATCCTGAGCACTGGGACACAGACAAATGGCCAGAGCACGTTAGGTTAATGAAACAGTTTGGAATCGAATGGGTTCGCATTGGCGAGTTCGCTTGGGCCATTGTTGAACCAGATGAAGGAAAGTACGATTTTTCACTACTGGATAAAGCCATCGAGTTACTCAAGAAGAATGGCATAAAGATCATCCTCGGAACACCCACTGCAACACCTCCAATTTGGTTGGTTAATAAGTATCCTGAAATTCTGCCAGTTGACAAATACGGGAGAGTAAGAAATTTTGGAAGCAGAAGACATTATTGCTTTTCGAGCAAGGTCTACAGACAATATTCTCAAAAGATTGTGGAAGAATATGCAAAAAGATATGGACAAGTTGTTGATGCTTGGCAAATAGACAATGAATTTGGTTGTCACGATACTTCCTTTTGTTACTGCGAAAATTGCAGAAAAAAGTTCATTGAATGGTTGAAGACAAAGTATAAAACAGTAGAAGAACTGAATTACAGATGGGGAAACAGATTTTGGAGTCAAATGCTTCGCAATTGGGATGATTTCGTATTCCCGATAAATACTCCAACTTTTGAAAACCCACACATGCTCTTAGATTATATGAGATTCTGCACCGACAATATTGTTGAATACCAAAATATGCAGCTTGAGAACATCAGAAAATATTCCTCAGCACCAATCACCCACAACTTCATGGGTGATTTTTTTGACATAGATTACAAAAAACTTGCGAAAAACCTAGATTTCGTTTCCTGGGACAATTACATGGGAATGGATCATTACCGAGCCGCAGCAAACCATGATTTAATGAGATCTTTGAAGAAAAAACCATTTCTGGTAATTGAACAACAGTCTGGAAGGGTCAATTGGCTAGCCAGCAACGAACAATATTCCAAAGGTTACATTGAACTTTGGATTAAACAAGCTTATTTGCATGGATCAATGGGTAGTTTGCTTTTTAGATTTGATCAGATCGGTTGGGGAGCAGAGCAATACCTTGGCGCTATGTTGGATTATGCAGGCAGACCAACTCATAGGTGTGAAGATTTCAAACGAGCGAAAGAAACCATTCATGACCAAATCGATCCTGTAAAAGAAGTCGCGATTTACTTTGATTATGAGAATGTTTGGATCCATAGGATAAATCATATAAATCAGTCTTTCAGATACTGGAATTCTTTGCTCGAGATATACAAAGCTGTCAGAAAACTTGGATACAACGTTGATTTTGTGTTTGAAGACGATGATATTGGTGATTATCAACTTTTGATAGTTCCTTACGCATCAAAATTAGGTGGGTTTACTCAAAAAATAAAGTACTTTTCTAAACCAGTTATTATGACTTGTATGAGTGGTATAAAGAACGACTATAATTGGCTTTGTGAGGAAATGCCAAATGATTTGACAGATTGTTTTGGTCTCGAGGTATTAGATTTCGGAGGAAACGAAACATCAGAAATCTTTTTTGATGGCGAGAAATTTGTCGGAAGGCACTGGTGTGATAGAGTAGCTGTAAGGGAAGCAGAAGTTCTAGCTGTCTTTACAAGTGGTCCTTTTATTGGAGAAGCAGCAGTATGCAAGAAAGGTGAGAAATATTATATAGCTTCAGTGTTCGATGAAAGATTCTTTGCAAAAATGTTGACCAATTTCTTGAAACCACGTTTTGCTAGTGATGACATTGAAATATGTAGAACTAAAAGTGGTTTCAAGGTTTTAAACTTGAAGAATTCCTTTAACGATTTTTGGATTGCAAATAAGAAGATTGTCCTCAATCCTTTTGAGGTTAGAGACATTTGAACACATTCTTCGCGAGGGGGTGTTACAGGTGAAGAGATTTGTAGGTTTGCTGATGGTTTGCGTACTCCTGTTTGGCACCATGGTAGCAGTTGCTCAAGAGCTTCCACCTGGGATTCCCAGGGACAAGACTTTGATAATCCAATTCCTCTTTGCACCTATGCCAGTTCCAGGACATTTCAACCTCTGGGCCGGGTGGCGTGCACCGAACATGGGACTTCATCAATTCGCTACCGAAGCACTTTGGACGCTTAATCCAAACGTCGTAGAAGGTGGAATAATCAACGGACTTGCCGAGACTGGACCTATTTACAACGAAGACTTCACAAAACTGACAATCAAGCTGCGTAAAGGTATTTATTGGAGCGATGGGGTAGAGTTCACAGCCGATGACTTGGTCTATACAATAGAGCTTGCGAAGAAAACACCCGGTTTTGCTTATCATGGACAGATGCAGGAAGTAAAAAAAGTCTATGCGGCAGACAGATACACTGTTGTAGTGGAACTTGAGAAACCAAACACAAGATTCCACACTGCATTTTTGGAAAGATGGAACGCTTTAAGGCCTGTTCCAAAGCATATTTTCGAAAAAGTATCCGATCCAATGGCTTTCGATTTTAACCCACCGATTAGCATAGGCACATATGTTTATGCCGCGCATGATCCGGCAGGATACTGGGTATTGTGGAAAAAGAGGGCTGACTGGCAAAGAACTGTTGCCGGAAAGTTGTTCGGAGAACCTGTACCTGAATATGTTTTGTTCATTTCGTATGGGCCACCCGAAAAGACAATAATGGCTATGCTTAACAATCAACTTGACGTGGCACAAGGAACCGCCGAAATGATGCATACCTTGCTGTCAAGAAGTAAAACGACAAGATCTTACAGAGCAACTTGGCCATACATTGATCCAAGAGATATTTCTACGCGAGGTCCAAGTTTCAACCACTTAAAATATCCATACAACATTAAGGATGTACGTTGGGCACTGGCATTGGCGATTGATCCTGTGGAAACGGTTATAATGGCTTACGACGGAATGGCAGCGTTAACACCAGGTCTGCCATTAGTTGTCAGCCAAACTTTCTACGAATGGTATTTCAAGAAGCTGGAGCCTTGGTTGGAGAATCTCACTCTAGACCTTGGAGGCGGAAAGACCTTCAAACCTTGGGATCCAACTGTACCGTTCAAAGTTCTAGAGTGGGCAAAGAAACAATACAAGGTTGATCTTGATCCGAAGAATGTAGACGCAGTAAGAATGGCACTTGGCTACGGTTGGTGGAAATACTCACCAGAGGCTGCTGAAGCTTTGCTGAAAAAGCATGGATTTTCTCGTGGGCCGGATGGAAAATGGAGATTACCTGATGGAAAGCCTTGGAAAGTAACGATACTGAGTGGTACGGACGTAACAGCAATGGATTACATTGTCTGTACAGCAATAATTGAGCAGTGGAAGAAATTTGGAATCGATGCTGAATTCTTCATGACACCTGCTGCTGGACAACTTGGATGGGTAGGAGACTTCGAGGTCGGTTCGGTCAGTCACGGCCAATGGGCAGGTGAACCTTGGGGATTGCATCCAGATTTGTACATGTGCTTCAACTCTATGAGAAGCAGTTTTGTAAAACCAGTTGGTGAACCCACTATGGGTTGGAACGGAAGATGGTCTGACCCAAGAATGGACAAAATCATTGAAGAGCTTGAGAAGACACCATGGGATGATATTCAGAGAATAGTTGAACTTGGTCTTGAAGGGTTAAAACTGGAAATTGAGGAGATGATTGCAATACCAATTATTAACTGTCCGATAGCCATTGTCTTCAACGAATACTATTGGACAAACTTTACCAGCCCAGATAATGATTACGCACGTTCAGACGTATTCACAACTTGGCCAGAGCTTAAGTACATAATGCACAAGATGAAACCAACAGGTCGTAAATAATCATACCTTCCCGGGACAGCTTCTCGGCTGTCCCAGTTAAAGTTAAACCTTAAGTCAAAGGAGAGAGATCATGAGATTTTTGAGAAGATATCTTCTTCCTAGACTTGCTCAGTACATACTGGTAACCTTCCTTGGTTTAACTCTGATATTTTTCCTTCCACGCCTTATGCCAATAAATCCAATTCAAAGTGCGCTTGCGCAATATCAGTCGGCTGGTATGTATATTCCACCAGAACAGCTGGAGAAAATGATTAAAACTCTCAAACAGCTTTACGGCTTGGAAGGTACCTTATGGCAACAATACCTTAGTTTCTGGAGTCGATTGTTCAGAGGTGATTTTGGGCCATCACTAGCTCAGTATCCAGCTTCTGTCATTGATCTTATTCGTAAACATTTGCCCTGGACTATTGGACTGCTTGTCCCTAGCACATTCATTTCGTGGCTGCTTGGAACAATAATTGGAGGTTTAGCTGGTTACAATTACAAAGCTCGCTGGACAAGAATTTTGGATAACATATTTATGTTTATCAGACCAGTACCCTACTACATAATGGCATTTCTGCTCTTATTATTGCTGGCATACGTTATCCCAGTGTTTCCTCTCGGAGGAGGAGCCGGGATTACTCTAAAGGCATCGTTTGATTTGAAGAGTATTCTCAATATCTTGAGACATGCCTTTTTACCCGCACTTTCACTGATAATACTTGGGATAGCTGAACATTTTCAGGCTATGAAATTGACTGTTCAGACTGTTCGTTCTGAAGATTACGTAACCTACGCTCAGGCAGCCGGTGTACAAAGGAGAAAAATAGCCTTCAAATACGTAATAAGGAATGCCATGCTTCCCAGGATAACTCACCTTGGCATGACGTTCGGGTATCTCTTCTCTGGTGCGCTTATAACTGAGATGGTTTTTGCATATCCAGGAGTTGGTTGGTTACTCTACAATTCGATAACCCGCGCTGACTATAACTTGTTCATGGGTGTGAGCTCAATTTCATTGATCGTCATAACCACTTCGATATTGGTTATAGACTTAATTTATCCCCTTGTGGATCCAAGAATTAGATACAAATAAAGGAGGAAGATTGAGTTATGAAATTGTTTTTAGATCTTTTGAGAGACTACAGATTTTCCGTTGGATTTGTGTTAATTTGCTTGCTTTTTGTTATTGCATTTTTATCCCTTTTCTCGCCTTATGATCCGGCTAGAACATACCAAGTTAGAAGAGGATTGCCACCATCTTGGCAACATCTTCTCGGAACAACCTGGTTGGGCCAAGATGTTTTCTGGCAGCTTACTTTCGCGATAAGGAATTCTTTGCTCATAGCCTTTGTGGCTTCAATGATTTCGAGAATTATTGCAACTATATTCGGAATTGTTGCAGGCTATAAAGGGGGGATTTTCGACAGAGTAATCACCAGCTTTGGGGATACAGTTATGACTTTGCCGATAATAGTTGTTTTGATAATAGTAGCTTCAATACTTCGAGATTGGATCAAGAACATGATTGCCCTGGGACTTTTGCTTGCGTTTTTTGCATGGCCATGGGATGCAAGAGTCATTCGCTCTCAAGTGCTAAGCCTTCGCGAGAGAGATTTCACCTTCACAGCCTTACTCTCGGGTCTTAGCACATTTGAACTGGTCACGAAAGAGTATCTACCGCATTTGTTTCCAATAGTTTTCACAACCTTTATTAACAACATGTCTTGGGCAATTGGGATGGAAGTAACCTTAGCTTACCTAG
>JBEPZZ010000063.1:0-10481 GCA_041640575.1 Pseudothermotoga sp.
GTCTATCAGAGAAGTTTTTGCCACTAAGCCAGAGGAATTTGATCCAAGAAAATACTTAGGTCCAGCAAGAGATGCTGTCAAAGAAGTCGTTAAGCATAAAATGAGATACGTTCTGGGTTGCAGCGGTCAGGCTTGATCGAGCCTGATCGCTGTTGTTTCCCACAAGCCTTCCAAATCGTAGAATTCCCTACCGCGTTGTGTGAAAACGTGAACTACTATATCTCCTGCATCTATTAATAACCAGTCGTAATCGGTCCCTTTGTCAAAATATATCAGCGCATGGCCGTTGCTTTCGAAGAATTCAACTATTGCATCTCTCAAAGCTCCCATGTGAATCTGTGAGTTTGCCGTGGCAATGACAAAATAATCTGTGGGTAGGGGTGTCTTTCTCATATCCAGTATTACTAGGTCTAATGCCTCTTTATCTTTCATTATCTTGAGTAGGGTCTTCAGTTCATTGAGAATTTCTCCCATCTGATCCCTCCATCACTCCACAGTGACACTTTTTGCAAGATTTCTTGGCCTGTCAGGATCAAGTCCAAGTCCATCAGAAACATAGTAAGCAAAAAGCTGAATAGCTGGGGTCATCAATATTGGATAAAGTTCATCAAAGCTGTTAGTTACATAGATTACATCGTCGGCTATTTCTCGTGCTTCTTCATTTGTCTCATCAGTAAGCATCAATATTTTTGCCTTTCTTGAACGACACTCGATTATGTTGCTTTTCATTTTGGAGAAAAGATAATCACTCGGCGCTATTGCAAACACTGGGAAATCTGGTCCCAACATGGCTATCGGCCCATGTTTCAGCTCCCCTGCTGGATACGCCGTCGCATGAATATAACTTATTTCTTTTAACTTAAGAGCACCCTCTAATGCGATCGGATAACCATAACCCCTGCCAACGTACATAAAATGCTTAAAATTTTTGTACTTTGAGGCTATTTCTTGAATCTTGTTGGCATTGTTCAATAGATTTTCAAAAATCTCTGGTATCCTCAAGAGCCTATCAACAATGTCCTCGTGCCTTTCGTTCCAAAGACCTCTCAGTTCAACTATTTTCAATGCCAGAAGATAAAGCATTATTAGCTGAGAAACATGAGATTTTGTTGCGGCTACACTTATCTCAGGTCCTGCGTTAAGGTAAAGAACATAATCCGATTCTCTGCTCAAGGTAGACCCGACAACATTTGTAATAGCCACTATTTTTGATCCCTGAGATTTCGCAAGCCTAATAGATTCTAGCGTATCAGCTGTTTCCCCAGACTGGGATATTGCGACAACTAGATCTTCATTTTTTGCATTCTGTTTCTTGTAGCGAAATTCTGACGAAACTTCGACATCGACGTGTACATCCGATAAGTTTTCCATGAGATATTTGAAAGAGAGTGCTGCATGATAGCTAGTTCCACATGCAACAACTTTTATAAGATCTTTATTCTTCAACTTTTCGTTTAAGCCTTCTAGTTCTTCAAAATTCACTCTTGAATTTTTTATTCGTCCAGTTAGAACCGAGACTATGCAGGCTGGTTCTTCAAAAATTTCCTTAAGCATGAAATGCTTAAAACCAGATTTTTGTGCTGCTTCGTAAGACCAAGTTATTTCTACTGGTTGACGTTCTTTCAGCGTGCCATCGAAGGAAAAGATTCTCATATTATCTTTTGCTATAACTACTATCTCTCCGTCTTCAAGTGGGGTAATGTGTCTTGAGTACTTTAACAGAGGAGGTATATCTGAAGCCAGTCCACTTCTGCATGCAACAAGTGGGCTTCCTTTTCTTGCACCAATTATCAATCCGGGGTGATCAATGTGCATAACAGCGATGGCGAAACTGCCTTCTAATTTGAGTAAGGTCTTTCTTACTGCTTCAAACAGATCACCATTGTAGTGTTCCTCAATCAAGTGAGGGATTATTTCTGTGTCGGTTTGCGAAACAAAGCGGTGACCAAGTTCCATCAAACGCGCTTTCAGTGGTCGGAAATTTTCGATAATCCCGTTGTGGACAACGACTAACTTCTTTTTGCAGTCGCAGTGTGGATGAGCATTAATATCGTTCGGTTCCCCGTGCGTTGCCCAGCGAGTGTGAGCAATGCCAATGTTTATAGTCTTGTCAAGTTGGTCGTTCACCAAGTTCTTTAGATCCAAAACTTTCCCTTTTGTCTTTTCCACTTTTATTCCTTGTTCATCAAAGAAAGCCAATCCAGCGGAATCGTATCCTCTGTATTCAAGCTTCTCAAGGGCCTCTATCAGGTCTGCTATTTTTATTTCCCCCACTAATCCCACTATTCCGCACACGCTCTATCTCACCTCTAATATTTTCAATCAGCTTCATCTTGCAGCCTTTCACAGCAACATCAATAGCATTTCTAATGGCCAATCGGTCTGATGATCCGTGTGCTTTTACAACTATTCCGTCTACTCCTAGTATGAAGGCCCCACCATATGTTCTTGGGTCAAGTGAGACCTTTAATTCTGAGAAAACCTTTTTCATTAATAAAGCACCGATTTTTGCAACAATTCCAGATTGTTCGATCTTTGCCTTCAACGTTTGCAATATCATTTTTGCTGTTCCTTCCATTGTTTTCATGGCTATATTTCCAGAAAATCCGTCTGTCACAACTACGTCGACCTTGCCGGTGTTTATATCACGTCCTTCAACATTTCCAATGAAAAATTCCGACAAGTTGTTTTTGAGAAGTTCATAAGCTTCCCTTGTGACTTCATCGCCTTTGTTTTCTTCTTCTCCTACATTTAGTAAACCGAGGGAAGGTTTTTCTTTACCAAGTACTCGTGCATATGCAACTCCCATGATGGCAAAATCAAGCAGTTGCTCAGATCTAACTCGTGCGTTTGCACCCGCGTCAATTAATATTGCGAAACCATTGGTTGATGGAACTGGGACAGCCAAGGCTGGCCTTTCAACATCCTTGCTTCTTCCGACGACAAAAGTTGCTCCAGCCAGCAAAGCACCAGTGTTTCCAGCGCAAACAAAAGCATCGACAATTTTCTCTTTGACTAATTTCAGGCCAACATACATTGAGGAAGTTTTCCGACGAAGAATTTCGGTTGGCTTAACATCCATTGGTAGAAAATCATCGATTTCTACTTTCTCAAAACCATCGATTTTTTGTAAAACCTCTTTTGTACCTATCAAAACAAGTTGGCAGAGATCCTTTGACAAAAGGGCACCTTCAACAATTTCACCGGGTGCCCTGTCACCGCTCATTAAGTCTAAAGCAACACGTACCATTTCCTTACTCTGCTACCTCTAGGATTTGTTTTCCATCGTAGTATCCACAGTGCAAACAAACTCTATGAGGTAGCTTTGGTTGACCACAATTTGGACATTTACTCATAGGTACACTGATAGCTCTGTAGGTTTTTGCCCTTTTGGCATTAGTTCGTGACTTGGATCTTTTCTGCGGCTGAACTCCCATTTTTTCAACCCTCCTCGTGCAAATGAGCCCTTATTTTCAAAAGATTCGTCCACCTCGGATCAACATTTTGTTTGGAACAACTGTGATTTTGCTCTTCATTCAAATCGGCACCGCATATTGGGCATAAGCCTTCACAGTCTGGTTTGCACAAAACTCTTGTCGGAACATCCATTACGATTGCTTCTATTATTCGTTCCGACAAGTCTATTTTATCCGTTGAATAGTATAACACGTTTCTTAAGGACTCCAACTGTTCTTCTTTAGTTTTTGGTGCCTCCGAAATTGGTTTGTAGAGAGCTTCAATGGTTCCGTTTATGGAAACTTTGACCATTTTCAAGCACCTATCGCAAGGATGCTCTATGCTTGTACGGGCATATCCTCCAACCGCAATACCGTCATGGGTTATAACGGCAACTATTTTGACTTTCACAGGTTCCAAAACTCTGCACTTTGCTACAGGTAAATCAACATACTCTACATTATAGATTCCCTCTAAGAAAATCCTTCTTTCTTTCAAAAGCGTTTCAATCTCCAAAACCCAGTTCAAATAACCACCTCATATCACGTATAATTTATTCAGGAGTGTGTCCAATTTGAAAATACGTGTGCTATTATTGGTTTCACTGTTAATTGTCAATCTTTGTCTATCAAATCCACTCTTTTTTCTTACTTCAACAGCACCTCGTTTTACCATACAATTGTATAACAAGAGTATAAAGTTGTCTATGTCTCAACCATTTCTTTACAATAACTTACCAGTAGATTGGTTCCTGCCAGAGCAAAACAAGGAACTTCTAAAAGGATTAATATCAGTTGAGTCCAGCTTCAACGTTCATGCTCTCTCGTCTGAAGGGGCAATTGGGCTTACACAGTTAATGCCTGGCACCGCACGATATCTTAACGTTAGAAATGCTTTCAATGCTTTTCAATCAATAGACGGTGCAAATCGCTATATCAATGAACTTGTCAGACAATTTGGTGATCTGAAAACAGCTTTAGCGGCTTATTATGAGGGACCTACAAGGGTTAGAAATTATGGGCCATCCTCCTCTGCCATCAAATACGCTGAGAATGTACTTGACGAGTCGAAAAGGTTAGCAAGAAGTCCTGTTTTTCTGAAAGATGTTTTCTACATGCAACCTTATGTGCAACTTGGAAATAAGTTTGGTGTTGGCATGGAAACTGGTTTTTCAATCCTTGGCATGATTGATTTTGTAGCTATGTTAGGTTATGAAGAACAGTTTAAACACCGGATTGTTGCTTATCCGCGAATCACTCACGAACTAGCAATTATGGTTGGTGAAGATAATTCTAACCTTCTTCTTGGTATTTCTTATGAACAGCCAAAAGATTTTGGTGTAGAATTCTATGTGACTATGAAAAATGTATCTTTATCGTCCTACCTTAAAGTCCTAGGACTTTTTGTGAAGCTTGGCTGGAGCTTCGAAGATGGCCTGTATTTTGGAATCATGAGATAATCTTTCGAGGTGGTAACATGGATTTTGTGAAGCAAATTATGGGCTTCTTCAAAAACTTATACGAAAAGTGGAAGCAAGTACCAAAAGCCAGCAAAATTCTGGTTGCTGGAATAGGAATCTCGATAATAGTTGTGCTTGTGATAACATTGGTTATGTTGACTAAACCAACTTACACCCTTCTTGTGAGTGGTTTGACTGATGAGCAATCTGGATATCTCATTCAGCAACTACAAAACATGGGAGTTCCTTACAAAGTTGAACCTGGTAGAATTCTCGTTCCAAGCAAGTATAACGTTTACGAACTAAGAATGAGACTTGCTTCTATGGGAGTCCTTGGGGCAACAACCAAAGGTTTTGAGATTCTTGATCAGCAAGCTTTTGGAACCACAAGTTTTGATAAACAGGTCCGTTACCAAGTAGCATTGCAAGGTGAACTTGAAAGAAGTATTATTACGATAAATGGTGTGAAGTCAGCCCGTGTTCATTTGACTTTGCCGAAGTACACATATTATGTACGAGGAGAAATGGCGGAACCAAGAGCATCTGTCTTAGTGATGCTCGAACCAGGGGTAGATCTTTCTCAGAATCAAATCAAAGGGATCATGGAGCTCGTTGCCGGAGCAGTCGAAGGATTAAAGCTTGAAAATGTCAGGGTCATAGATCAAAATTCGCGTGTTCTAAGTGATAAGGTCATAACCTCTCGTGATACTCTTCTTGCAAGTACTAGAGCCGAATTAAAGATGAGTCTTGAGAATTATTACGGTAGAAAAATAAAGCAAACTCTTGAGGCAGTTTTCGGGGCAGGTAAAGTGGAAGTCATACCAGATGTGAAGCTGAATTGGACCAAGATCGAAAGAGAGTCTACAATTTATGAACCAGTGACTAGACAGGGTGGAATAATTAGAAGTCAAGAGCAAGAGGTTGAAAAAAGTGTGAATTTTCCTTTAACTGGTGGAGCTGTGGGAACAGATTCGAACATTCCACCAACCTATCCAAGTATTACTTCTCAGGCGACTTCCACGTATGAAAGAACGCATACTATAACTAATTATGAGATCAACAAAATTGTAGAAAATGTTGTTCAAAATAAAGAGGGAGAAATCGAGGCAGTAACTCTGTCAGTTATAGTTGACGCTTCTTCTTCTGCTCTGCAAAAATTCGACGAAAAAGAGGCACAGAAGTGGGCATCAATAGTCTCAGACCTGGTTGAAAAAGGTATAGCAGCCACAGTCAACAATGCAAAACTCTCCATTTCAGTTGCGTTCTTGCCGTTCGACAGAACTTTTGAGGAGGAATACAAAAGAAGTTTGGCAGAAATGGAAAGAAGAAGAAGATACGTTATGACAATGGTTGGAGTCAGTTTGCTTATAGTCCTAGGGTTCATGATGGTATATCTTCTGATTTTGCAATTAAGACGTGTGAAAGCCAGAAGATTGGTTGAAGAGAGAAAGTTGAAGATGGAAGAAGAATTGAAAAAGATTTTGGAAGAAGAAGCAAAGGAAGAGATTCTTACACCAGAACAGCAAGCCTTGCTTGAGTTAAAAGAAATCCTGGAAAAGATGTATGTTGAATCCCCTGAGGAGATTGCCAGCATAATAAAACTCTGGCTTGTGGAAAGAGGTGCTTGATGTGCCTGAAAAGAAGCAGTTCCCAGGTAGGAGAAAGGCCGCTATAATTCTTTTGTTGCTAGGACCAGAAAAGGCCGCAAGGGTCTTGAAACACTTAGACGAGTCAGATGTTGAACAGTTAACAATTGAGCTAGCCAACCTTGGTAAAGTTACCGATGAAGAGAAAAAGGCTGTGCTTTCAGAGTTTCAGGATCTTGCAAAAGCTCGAGAAATGATCTCCCAGGGTGGAATTGAATACGCAAAACAAGTTTTGATCAAAGCTTTTGGCCCCGAAAAGGCGATGAAAATCATAGAGAGACTTGTGTCGAATTTACAAGTCAAACCGTTTGATTTTCTTTCCCAGGCTGACCCAGTTCAATTGGTGAATTTTCTTCAGAGTGAACATCCGCAAACCGTTGCTTTGATTCTCAGCTACCTTGATCCGTCATACGCTGGAAGGATTCTTTCATCACTCCCTGAGGATTTTCAAATTGAGGTTGTCAAACGCATAGCATTGCTTGAGAGGACGTCTCCGGATGTCATTCGTGAGATCGAAAAAAATCTTGAGAAAAAATTGACCGGATTTGTCAGTCAAACCTTCAGTAAAATTGGTGGTGTTGATACTGCAGCAAACATTATGAATAGCTTAGATAGAAGCTCAGAGAAGAAAATTATGGAAAAGCTAAGCTACGATTCACCTGAGTTGGCTGAAGATATAAGAAGAAGAATGTTTGTGTTTGAAGATATAGTGAAAATTGATGATCGGTCAGTGCAACTGGTACTCAGAGAAGTTGAAACTCGAGATCTGGCTTTAGCTCTGAAAGGTGCATCAGAAGAAGTGAAAGAGAAAATATTCAAGAACATTTCGAAACGTGCAGCTCAGTTGTTGCAGGATGAGCTAGAATACATGGGGCCTGTTAGAGTCAAAGATGTTGAAGAAGCTCAGCAGAAGATAATAAACGTGATAAGAAGACTTGAAGAAGCTGGAGAAATCATTATAGCAAAAGGCGGAGGCGAGGAGCTGATAGTGTGATAATCAAAAAACGTCAGCTCTTTTTGGATGCTCCATACATAATCACAAAGCAGAAGAAACAAGAAATTTCGGACAGTGATAATGAGCAAATCAATGCTGCATTACTTATATCTCAGGCTGAAAAAGAATCTGAAAAAATTATTCTCGAAGCAAAAAGTCGTGCGGAAAAAATTGTTGAAGATAGTTTCAAGGAATCACAGAGAATCCTAGCTGAGGCCCAAAAGCAAGCTGAAGACATCCAAAGGAAAGCGGAACGCAAATACCATCAAGTTAACGCTATAATCTCAAAGTTTGAAGAAGCTTTGAATCTGAATCTAGCAAAGATAAGTGAAGATCTAACGGATATCGTTGCATTGCTAATTGAGAAAATCGTCTATAGGGAACTAGATAAAACTGATTTTGAAAAGAAGATCAGAGATATCTTGAGAAAAGTTGTTGGAATGAAGTACGTAAAAGTCACGATGAGTTTGACTGATTTTGAAGAACACAAATTACTTGTACAAGAGTTTGAAAGTTTAGGTGTAGAAGTTAGTAAGTCTTTTGAACTTAAACCGGGTGAAGTGATTGTCGATACAGAAATTGGAGTAATAAATGGAACAAAGCAAAAAGCCAAGGAATTAGTTGAACAACTTATAGAGGAGGTCTTTGGGAGTGACTGAGCTTCAAAAGACATTGCTGCATCTGAAAGACAAGATCTCCCATGAGGATTTTCTAAAGATAGATGGCAGGATAACTCGTGTCATTGGGCTGACAGTGGAATCTATTGGTCCAGATGCTTTTCTAGGCGAGGTTTGCAAA
The DNA here is from genome assembly GCA_041640575.1 of Pseudothermotoga sp. Taxonomy (GTDB): domain Bacteria; phylum Thermotogota; class Thermotogae; order Thermotogales; family DSM-5069; genus Pseudothermotoga. The sequence goes on from JBEPZZ010000063.1 coordinate 8,354, forward strand.
CTTGCCCTCGGTGAAAGAAATCCTTTGTGTGAAGTTGTGGGCTTCAGGGATGGCCGGGTTTTGCTCATGCCACTGGAGGATATTTCTGGTGCCAAGCACGGAACTTTAGTTTACAAGACTGGTAGAAAGCTTGATGTAGCTGTCTCCGAGGATATGGTTGGTAGAATCTTCGATGGCCTTGGCAGACCAATAGATGGTAAACCTTTCTTTGGTAGGAAACGCTATCCGCTCATTAACACAGCACCTCATCCGTTGTATCGATCAAGAATATCAGAACCACTTTCTGTCGGTGTTAGGGCCATAGATGGGTTCATCACAATTGGTAAAGGGCAAAGGATAGGAATCTTCGCCGGAAGTGGCGTTGGTAAAAGTACATTGCTCGGTATGATTGCTAGAAACACAACTGCTGAGGTTAATGTAATCGCACTTATAGGAGAGCGAGGAAGGGAAGTTAGGGAATTCATTGAAAAAGATCTTGGACCCGAAGGCTTGAAGAAGTCGATTTTGGTTGTTTCGACATCAGATCAACCCGCGTTGATGAAAGCAAAAGCTCTTTTAACAGCTACAAGTATTTCCGAGTTCTTTCGTGATATGGGTTATGATGTTCTTCTGATGGTGGATTCTCTGACAAGATGGGCCATGGCTCAGAGGGAAATAGGCCTTGCAACTGGTGAACCTCCAACAGCTAGAGGATATCCACCAAGTGTTTTTGCAGGTATACCTGGGATATTGGAAAGAGCTGGCAACTCAGACAAAGGGAGTGTCACAGCTATATACACGGTCTTGGTAGAAGCCGATGATTTTAACGAACCAATCTCCGATACTGTAAGAAGTGTTGTTGATGGTCACATAATGCTTTCACGAAGACTAGCTGAGATGAACCATTACCCCGCAATTGATGTTCTAGCAAGTGTGAGTCGATTGATGATAGACATAGTGGATGAAAAGCATTTAGAGGCAAGTAGGAAACTTAGGAGCCTTCTAGCAGTTTACGCAGAAGCAAAGGATCTTATTGATGTGGGCGCCTATAAAACCGGATCCAATCCTCGTATCGATGAAGCTATAAGAATGATCAACGAGGTCAACGAGTTTTTGAGACAAGGTATCTATGAGAAAGTGACCTATGAAGAAACTTTTGTTCGAATGATGGAATTGGTGAACAAAATTACTGCTTTTTGATGTCAGCTACCTTGGATAACTCAAGATAGAATGTTTTGTCGTACTTTTCTTCTGACATGACTTTAAAGCCAGTTTCTCTAGCAACTTTCTTCAGATATGAGACGCTTTGCTCGTTTTTCCACTTGACAACATGAACCATTTTGATGATTTCCAGATCAGTGTTCACCAATATTGGTACAACAAAAAAACTGTGATGTCCAAATCTTCTTGGTACTTCCACATCCCAGATGTGAAATTTCCCCCATCTTTTGAGAACTTTGTTGACGTTTTCAAACACTGCCTGATGTTTTTGAAGATAAAAGAATGAGAAAAAGCAAAATACTTCATCAAAGCTATCTGAATCAAACAACAATTTTGTTGGACTCATCAGAATTCTCAAGGCTTTTGGATCTGAACAATTCAAGAGTTCCTCGTAGGGTGTAATGAAAACCGCACGATCTTTAAGAAATCTTGTAACTATATCATCCCCACCTGTATGGATAACTAATCCCCTTACATTTTGTCGGTTGTCAATTCTCAGGGGTACAATTTGTTCGTTAATTGTGTAGTAACCACGCAAAAATTGCTCACCTCGGTAAAAGTATACGATATATTTAGAGCTCGGTCGATCTTGCTAAATGGTACTAATTGTACAAAGCTTCAAAATAAAGTGACTAATTTACAGTATTCGTTGTTCACATAACATTTTCCAAAACTCAAATCTATATAGTTTATGGAATTACAAAAAATTTTGCTTTCGATAGTCAAAACAATCTAGTTTTATGACTGATCAAGCTAGCAAGCTTGGTTTTACTTGAGAATTATTTGTATGAATCCTCTTGCAAAAGTGTAAGTGGTATATTTTTCTAAACTGGCTACAAGATTTTTTCTATTAGCGTGAAGGATGGCAGATAAAATCCTAGAACGTAAGATTAATGAGATGAAAGTATGCGATAAGATTTAGTTCTTT
>JBEPZZ010000064.1:0-9893 GCA_041640575.1 Pseudothermotoga sp.
GACATTGAAACCCAGAAGGCTCAAAATATGCCGTTGCAATCCGTATGACGTTTGCTGGGGCAAGCGTGGTGCTGATGCAGTTGAGCGCGGCACTATTTCCGCGGAAGAAGCGCTTACTGATATCGCTAGCTGATAATTTCATACATCCAGCATTCGGTAACTTTAAAGAACTAGCTCATCTCAAAAAGCTGTGTTGGCGTGTTTGTGTTTTCTGTGAGGTAATGACGTGCAGAGGAAATTATCCGACTAATGGATTAATCTCTCTAAACTAGCTGCAGCGCTCTCTAAGTCTATGTGATTGCTACAATATGCAGTGCGCAGCAAGCTCTCAGGCACGTAACGATCATACTTGTTCATTTGCAGCATCTGGCGAGTTAGTTTCTTAATAAGTTCATGTGGTTGCGGGATGTTCCGCAAAATAGCTTTGATTCGTTCCTTGAGAAGGTCGAGTGAGCTGATTTCAGCTTCTAAATAAAATGGATGAGAAAGTATCTTGATACCACCGTACTCCAACAGCAGCTTGATCGTGTTGATTTCCCGGGTCCCTTGCCACGGAAGCAGCATAAATCGCCCCCCGCCCAAATCTAGAATTGGCTGCGTGGTCATATGGCTGGAATGTGCTAATTCACGGGCAGATTTCAATCGGCGGATGGCTTTGGTATGGAGATAGCTGTAAATGGTATCTTCTTTCAAGATACGGCAAATGCTCTGGGAAATCCGTGTATGGATTGTTCTATCACCTCCAGTCCAATGGGCTTGTGCTTTTCCTCTTACACGTTCAACATGGATGATCTTTTTATCTTCATCAACATCAATGACTTTCCATGCACGACCAGCTAGCCGAAACCGGTCTCCAACAATGGGAAGCGACTGAACACTACCAATTTCCCGTGTTCCCTCCCGCACCATATAGCCGGTTTCATCTTCAAATGTTGCATAGAAACGGTAATGGTTGACAAGACGTTCACCAGCCCTGCCGATAATCAGTCCACCACCCTCAACGCGTTCTAGATGTTCAATTTGAAGAAGGTAACGAAGTAGTTCACGAAAATGGTCGAGAGACACTTGGTTAAAAGGAGACAAAGAGAGAACTTGTTCAGCCAGCTCAGGTGGTGTAAGCTCTGTTTGGGCCGTAATGATGCTCATTGTCTGGTGGTACAGGATACTTGTTGGTAAAGTGGGAATGTCGGGTGGCTCTATCCATTTCTCTTCAATATAGAGTTGGATAATAGCTATTGTCTGTAGCAATCCCCATGGAATACGTTCTCCCAGAGTTGCATTTGGTTTTGGTTCATTCTCCGAAGAATAAAAAAACATTTTGGCATCGCCACCTCGACGTCCAGATCGACCCAAGCGTTGAACAAAACTGGAAACGGTGTTAGTTGCGTTTAATTGCAGTACCTGATCCAAACTGCCTATATCAATACCCAATTCAAGCGTAACGGTCGCTGCAACACATGCCTTTTTGTTCGGGTCACGCATATCTTGTTCAGCGCGTTCCCGAAGCGTGGCCGAAATACTACCGTGATGGACATAATAACTGTCCTCATCTTCACCTTCCACACCCGCGAGGCGACGCAGGTTATGTATAATTTCCTCAGCAGCATTACGGCTGTTGGCAAAAATAAGTGTTTTGCGGTTACTATCAACTAATTTCGCCATATGTTGAAACATTTCAGCTGTTTCATCGACTACAGGCTCATCTGATAGCTCCTCCTCTGATGCAGGCTGTATCGTCAAAGATGCGCTTGCGTCTCCTACATCCGTCTGTGGTGATTCTTCATCAGATCCATCCACCCAATCATCTTCTCTTGCTCTGATGAAGTGTTCCAGACCAAGCATGACTTTGCGGCGGCTCACAATATCATTAATATGAGTAACCTGACAATCAGTTCCACCAGCTAGCCATGCCGATGCTAATGTAGGTTCGCCAAGTGTGGCAGAAAGACCAATGCGACGCGCTGGTCTCGTCTGATATCGAGCCAGTCGCTGTAGTTGGCACAAAACCTGCCGTCCTCGATCACTGCCAATGAGCGCATGGACTTCGTCCAGAACGACATAGCGCAAATCACCAAATAAACGGCTCAACTCTGTCTGGCGATTAATGAGCATTGCTTCGAGAGATTCGGGGGTAATTTGGAGAATGCCTTGCCCGCTGCGAAGAAATCGTTGTTTTTTGCTCTGTGAAACATCTCCGTGCCAGCTTTGAACAGGTATGCTGCTGTCTTCTAGTAACCTTTCCAGTCGATGAAATTGATCGTTGATAAGCGCTTTGAGCGGGCCAATATACATTGCACCAATTGATGACGATGGACGCTCAAACAGATCTGTCAGTATCGGCAAGAATGCAGCTTCAGTTTTGCCGCTGGCTGTTCCACTTGTAATCAAGACATGGTTTGGCGTGTCAAGGATGGCGCTGATGGCATCAACCTGTATGGGACGCAATTCCTCCCATTTTTCTCGGTAGATGAAATCCTGTATGAACGGAGCCAAGCGATAAAACGGATTCGTCATAACTCGAAGCTCTTGTAAGGTGATGCTGCGCTATCATCTTCATCGACTATCTCAGTTTCTGCTGTGACGGCTTCAGGATCACGTTCTACCCGTGAGGGTGTGAAGTCTTTATCAGCGACAACACCATCAAAAGATAAATCGGAATTTTGATACAATACATTTAATACTGCAATGAAATCCCGAACAATCTCACGAGGCGTAAGTCTTTGCTCAGCGCCTAAGCGCTTACGAACCTCGTTAAGAAAAAACTCGATCTGCTTGTCTGTAACCGCGGATGTGTAAGAATAGTGCAAAGCATGAATTCCACGGATACGTTGAAGAAGCACGAAAATTTCTTCAGGAGTCAGTGGTTCCAGCCGGAGTAATGGCCCTGAAAGATCCCGAAGACCATTACGAGCGAAGCGGCTTTCCTCCAGTCGGGTGCGCAGCGCCTCGTAACTGAACAAACCGCGTCGAGTGTCCTCAACCATTTGAGGGGTCGCTCCCAAGATAACGCCGAGGTATTGAGCCTTTCCCTGCATTATATCGTTGAAAATTGACAGTAACCGTTCGTAGTTGTTATTTCGCGATGCTGTATGGCTGATCTTGTAAAGGTTGACAGCTTCGTCGATAAAGATTACAAGCCCTTTGTAGCCAATATCTTTCACAAAATGCGCGAGCAGCTTGATGTAGTCATACCAAGAAGAGTCCTCGATGATGACACGAACTCCAAGTGCCTCACGTGCTTCACCCTTGGTGCTGTACTCTCCGCGTAGCCAACGCATTGCCGCCGCTTTTTTTGTATCATCTCCGCTCCGGTGTCCATGCCAATAAGCTAAAATGACTGTCGAAAAATCGAAGCCATGAACCATCCCTTCCATTTGATTAACTGTCGCACGGATACGACTATCGACAGCTGATTCAAACTTGGGATCATTAGGCTGAATACCATCGTCTTGAATGACCAGTTGTTGGAGATCACTGATCCAACGTTCCAGTAAGGCACTAAAAGCACCACCATCAGAGCGGACTTTTGTCGCTGCATTGGTTAGCAACTCACGGTAGAGATTAAGTCCCTGATTCTTGGTTCCGGTCAAGCGTGCTTCTGGGCTGAGATCAGCGTCCATCACAACAAAGTTGCGCTGTAATGCGTAGTTACGAATTAGTTGGCACAGGAAGCTTTTCCCTGAGCCATAACGTCCTAGGATCATTCGAAAGCTCGCACCACCTTCAGAAACAATATCATCAATATCTCTAAGCAGCACCTCAATCTCAGATTTACGCCCTACAGCGATATGTTCGAGACCAGTACGCGGGACAACACCGGCACTCAGCGAGTGAATGATGGCAGCCGAGACGCGTTTCGGCATTGTCATTGAAGTCATTTGTAACTCCCCTAAGTCAGTTTTGGTCGACGTCTGTACTTGTCGGATCGATCTTTGAGACTAGCGCTTGCCTGAGAAAATAACTCAGTAATGGACGATATTCTTCTGTGACGATTAGGTGTTCATTCTCGATACGTATCAATTGATCGCCGAGAATATCAAGTGAACGATTGTTGAGGTCGTCTAGAATGACGTTCAAGAACTGCCCCTGTAAAATGCTATGAAAGTCAGATTCGTGCTGTTCCCAACCAGACTGCTTAAGTAATACCAGTATTTTTATGGCTGTTTCATCAGATGACAGCACATCAAGGAGACCTTGAAGTATTTTCTCGGACGAGTCGGGTATTTCTTGAGGGCTGTCGATCATGATTTCTTCTGAGACTGAAGACGATGAAGTCGCATCTTCTGTATTTAAGCCAACTGGCATTTCCTTGCTTTCGCCAACTGCTAGCAACCTCTCGCGCACAGCCTCTGACTGAGCTATCAAGTTATTAACCAAAGTGTAGTCGATAGTCATGTTTTCGTTATAAGACATGACAATTGTGTTACAGTTAGGATAATTCGTATTGAGCCAGTTGAGCGTCCAGTCATCTTGAGTGAAGAGAATGAACTGCATGTTAGAAGATTGATTAATTAAATAGGTCAAAATATTAACTTTGCGATTACGATCACAGTGTACAAATGGATCGTCCAACAGCATCGGTAGCGGCTCAGCTGATTGGCTCATCAACTGTGCAATACTAAACCGTAGGAGGAGATACACCAGATCGCGTGTGCCCGTGCTTAGTTGATCGACGTAAACCCACTGTTGGGTTTCAGGGGCAAGTAATCTAACAATAAGCGTCTCAGGATCAACGAGACTTTCAGTATAACGTCCTCCAGTGGCGTGGCTCAGACCACTATTCAGATAAGCTTGCAAACGAGGTGTAAATTGCTTCTGAAAAGTTGTGGATGCTTTCGCCAGTTCAGTCTGGGCTGTTTGCAGAGCTTCACCGAACCATTCCAGCCTTTTTAGTTCGGCAGTAGCCTCAGCATACTCTTCAAGGAGGCTTGCAAGATCAATCATGCTCTCTGACGCCTGTTTGGCTTCATTTGTCAGCATGACTTGTCTTTGCTTCATATCTTGAATTTGTTGTTGTAATTTCTCGACTATGCTTTGGTAGTAATCGGTTGCTTCAACAGGCTTTAAAGATTCTGCATCAGGATTTTGATCGACAAGTGTTTGGAGTTGGCGTTCCAAATCTTCACGTTGTTTGGTTAGTTTATCAGGTTGGAAGGGAAATTCTTGGAGACGCCTCTCAGCCACCCGTGCCTCACGATCTGCGTTCTGCCAAGCAACATAGTTTTCGCGTTCAGATTTGTAATGCTCTAATTTTTCTTCCCAGCTCAGAGTGTCGTTGATTTTCGCCTCTTTATACAGTTCATGCAAATTTTGAAGAACTTGCTCATACTCCTCATTTTTGCGTCGCCTTTTAGCATCCTCATCAGCAGCATCCTTAATTTGAGTCTCAACATCTGAGAGACGTTGCCTCAGCATATGGATTTGTTGATGCTCAACCTCAATGTCTTGGTCATGTCGAATTCCTTCAGGTAGAATGTCGTTAAGTTGTTCTTCCAAAGATTTGAGTAACCTTTCAGCTTCCTGTGAAGCTGTTCTCGCCTCTTCCAGATTGTGACTAGCAACTTCGCTTGCTGTGACATTTTTCAGGTATTCGTCAATTTTAGCCGAAGCCTGCTCAAAGATTTTTGCTTCAATGGGAATATCGTCAACGCATAGTTCACGTCTCACTCTAGCTTCAACATCATTTTTTAACTGTTCAGACTTCTTTACTGATTCTTGTGCATTCTTCCACTGAGTGTAAATGGGTAGCAAGTCGTTATATATAGCTATCTCACTCGGCGCAGAATTCTCTGTTTTGGCTTTGCGCTTTAGTGGATTGCATCCCTTTTTGTGGGGAACATCTAGAGGAGTATTTTTTAGGGCAAGAAATGCTGATTCTTCGATGTTTGCCCGTTTCCATTCTGCTGTATAAAACTCTACATCTGCCAATGATTTAGCTACATCTTTTTGAGCCGATTCATACAACTGCTGAAGTTTAGCCAGAGAGCTATGACCCATTTCGACATATCTGAATTCGCTTTGTAGCCTCGCCACAACGGATTGGGCTTTATCGACTTCAGCTTGAAGTTTTTCAACTTGTCTGTGAGCAGCCTCTACGGCTTGAGTGGCTTTTTCAATTTCCTTTTTCTTGGCGCTAATCCTATGAATAAGTTCAACTGGTAGGCTTTTGAAATTCTCAATTTGGGCAGTTAGATTCTGTTGTTCTTTTCTGAGTATCTCAAGTTTGTTTGATAGATTTGGACGTTCTGCGTCAGCCTCCAATGAAATGCGTCTAGCATCAAGGTCTAGTAATTGCTCGTAGATGTCATAGCGAAAATCACTCCACTTCTGAAGATCAGTGACTTTCCGTTTGGCTTCATCAGCTTCTAGTTGCAAGCTTGCAATGCGGTTGAGGGTTTCGGTAATATCGCTTAGCCTAGATTTCAATAAAAGTATTTGAGAGTCGGAATATTGCTTTTCTAACTGGGTTATATCCGCTTCACTCGTATTGACAGACGTTAAAACTTCCCAACTTTTTTTACGAGTTGCTCTTGCATCGTCTATGGCTTTTTTGAGTTGTTCAACACGTTTTTTAGTTACTGCAAGAGGTTTAGAGTGGGCACGGGGTGTGCCTACTTTTTGCTTGAGGGTTATTTCGAGAAGTTCAAGGGCTTTATTTACAGTAAATCCATCTTTGGCCATTGTTGATGAAAGCCGCATAATGGTTTCTGCAATCGGAATCGCGGATTGTTCAAGCAAAGCGAGTTCAGACTGCCGAACTATACAAACGTTTTCGAAGACATACTTGCCAATACCAAGTTGCTCCTCTGCAAAATAGAGCCGTCCGTGACTCTCAGCTCGAAACGTATCTGTAAGATTTCGCTGGTCGGACATTCGTATGAGAGTGGTTGAGATTTCTGGGGCAAAAGTACGTCGAATCTCAAAGGCTTCCCCGTTACTTAATCTGTATTTCAGTGTACCGCCGAAAGCTTCCATGTGAGACCATGGTTTATATCGATTGAGGGTATCATGATCCTTGGACGATATACGTCCAGTATCGAAAAAGCCGTAAAGCATTATTGCAACGGCTTCCATCAACGTTGATTTTCCTACTTCGTTTGGGCCATATACAAGATTCAAGCCTGATTTAAAGTCAAACGAACGATCTACCAGTTGGCGAAATCCCAACAGATCAATCTGGGTCAATTGCATTTGTTATCACCTCTACACCATCTAGTGCTTGCATAGCGACATGCAAAGCATTATGAATCCGAGACCGATCTTCTGGATTTGTTTCTTGCAAACAATCCAAGAATTGCTTTGCAAGAAAGCCGCGTACAGTCGGTTCCTTTGCAAGCATTTCTAGATCATAAGGAACGTTTAATCGTGTGACAAATCTTATAGGTTCTTCAATTATTTCACCCAAGTAAGAAACATCAATTGCACATTGCGGTGCACCTGTGAGCATAATTGTAAGATGGTGTGGCTGTTTCATATGGTTTCTAATCACTTTACGAACCTTTTCTTCAACACAACCCATATCTTTGCATCCCGATAAATCCACATCTACTGAGTAATACTGCCAACGGCCAGTTTGGATAAATTCAGTCCGAGTGTTACCCTGCTCGACAGTAATTAATGTAATGCCATGCTCTCTACTATCAGCTGCAGGTTCAATAGATTCAGGACTGCCTGACATGACACCGTTTGGGAAAGTATGGTGTTGGTGCTCTCCACCAAGAAGAGCAAAATCCATACCACTGTGTTTTAGTATCTCCTGATTGAGAAAAGAATCATTTGGATTTTGAGCACTAGGATAATGAAGAAGGAGCAGATTTATTCCTTCGTTTCGCTCCCACGAACCTAGAAGATCAGTCAAGGGTATATATGGATAAGCCGCTCCCCACACAGTCATTTCAGGATTCAATCGGAATGGACTCAGTGTTTGGGTAGTAAAGATATGAACATTGGCTGGGAAACGCCAACGAGAATATAAAGAGTCTTGGCCGTATGTATCTGCGCTTCCGGGGGAAATTAGCACAGGTATTGGAGCAATTTGTTCGAACTGCTCTGAAAGGATCTTCAAAGTTGATGGAGTAACCGTATCTTGTTCAAACAAATCACCCGCAATCGTCACCACATCGACGGTTCTGTCAATCGCAATGTCAAAAATTAGTTTTAGAACCTGAATTAGTCCCTCACGTCGAGTCTTTCCAACTGAAGGAGTTAGGCCAGCATCTGCAAACGAACGATCTAGATGTAGATCTGCAAAATGTAAAATTTTCAAATCCTTCGCACCTCAAGCACGTTTTCCAACCGAGTCTTAGTCTTCTGAAGATAGATCACCTATCTCGACGATATTTCCTAATAACTATATTTCCTAATACTAAGGAACGCAAATTCGTTAATTTTGTTAATCAACAAATCAGACGTAGTGCGTACACTTTGTGCAATACCATCCAAGCGCATCATGACATCATCTTTCAATAGCAAAGCGTTGACTCAATGTCCAGCATGAGTGGGCTAATTAAGTAAATGCTCGATTTCACCTCGATATTCTTCTGTGACGATTAGTTCATCATCTTCAATAAAGATCAACTGATCGCCTAGTAATTCAATAGCGCGTTCGTTGATACGATCAAGCACAACGTTCAGAAACTCACCATTCAAGATATTCTGAGCAAGATCACTGCGCATCTTCCAATTATTTGTCCGTAAATTACGTAGCAGATTAATTGCTACCTTGCTTCCTCTTATGACTTTGGCAACTCCTTCAAATTCAGTTGGCAAATGAACAGGCGTATCTGGAGAACGCTCAGTGTCTAAAACAACAGGAAGGCGTTCATCAGCTTTTTCTAGGCCGTTTTCAGTCACCAGAGCCTTGTTGGCAGTAATCTCACTTTCTTCGTTTACCTGAAGGCGATTACGGACAGTATCTGACTCTAAGGTAAGTAATTCAACCTTGGCATAATCAATAACCAAGGGCTTATCTGTGGTAATTGTTATTCTATCCTCTATAGATGCATCTGATTGTTTACGGATTTTCTGGTCTTGGACAGGGAAGGCTGAATCTAGAATGGCTATCCATTCCGACGGTAATTCGATGCCTTTTAATGTTCCTCGATAGTTTTGCTGACGTCTCAATCGGTTTTCGATATATTTCAAAGTCGAGGCCATAGCGTTACGCAGATCACTGGCGTTGAGCCAAGCTGGCACATTGGCAACAGTGATCATTCCATGCTTTCCTTCATAAATAGCTCCTGTAAATGGATAGCGTTTGATTTGGTGTACATCGACCGGACGGTAATAGTTGAACAAAGTTTTTCCATGCTTTTGACGGAGATATTTATCAATGATATCTAATCCGCGACGGAGTTCCCGATCTATAACTCCGTTGTTATTATGCTGTTGATAGAATTTACTATTTGTGTATTTATGACCGCTGATTAATTCGAGCATATCACTAGATAAGTGCATTAAGTTTGCACTACCATCAGACAATAAAGCTTCTATCAAAAGATTCCGATCAGTTAGGTGTCCACCGCGTTTAATGGCATAGGAATACCAGTTCATCGGTGTCTGCGGTAGTCTATAGACAACTATAAAGTCTGCTAACCAGTCGATAAGGTAGCTATCCAGTTCTGGATGCTTTACTCGATAGCGCCTCCAGATATTTGCTAGATGCTCAAAAGCATCCTCCGCTGAGTCAAACCCAATAAGATGTATAACCTCGTAAACGTGCAGAAATATATAACTTAGGTCAGTGGGTAAATAGCTGCTGTGCCTTACTTGTGAGCGCCAGTAAAAATACCATTTGCGTTGAGCACTATTCATGGACTCATATGTGGGCCAGTATTGCTTAAAAGGCGCTGGGTCAGCCTGTCGTTCAGTCGTATTAACAAATTTTTTCGCCT
>JBEPZZ010000065.1:0-9151 GCA_041640575.1 Pseudothermotoga sp.
AGGTTCTGAGGTAAAAATTGGAATTAGCGCGCCACAACATGTTAGAATTTATAGGTCTGAGCTGTACGAAAAGATACTGGAAGAAAACAAAATGGCGGCTCAAGCTTCACCAGAGGTTATAAGAACCTTGCGGGGGGTAATTAAGTGATCAAGGTAGATGAACTTTTAGTTAGAAAGTTAGAAGAGCTTGCAAAATTGAAACTTTCGGAAGATCAAAGAAAATTAATTCAGAAAGATATGACTGAAATCTTGCAGTACATGGAGCTATTGAATGAGGTTGACGTTATGAATGTTGAACCAATGTATACTCCAGTGGAAGAAAGTGCTCCGTTACGTGAAGATGAAATTAAACCATTCGAGAATGTAGATACTTTGAAGTCTAATTTCCCCAAGCAAAAGTCTGGTCATATTGCTGTTCCTGGAATATATGCGTGACCTAGAAATACTGAGAAACTGGCAGCAAAAATTTTGAGGGAAGGAATCTTAAAGCTAATCGAGAAGAACTGCAAAGTGAGGTTCAAAGAAGCAAACGATATAACGAGGTACGGAAAGTACCTCGTTTTTGTTGGAATGAAGAATGAAACGGTAACCCGTTAATGGAAGCTGCTGGTAGAATATAAGAACATAGAACAAGGAAAAAAGAACCTCGCTCTGGTAAATAATTAAAAAAGGTTGAAAGAGGTTTCCAAGGATGGAAAAGCAGTAAAATAAATATGTCGAGATTAACTAGAAATGGCATTGAGAAAAATGGCTTTCGAGGAGGAAAACAAGTGCAAATAATTGCTGTTAATAAGAAGGTCAATGACTATGAAATAATAGAAAAATACGAAGCTGGCATAGAACTGAAAGGCACAGAAGTTAAATCCCTTAGAGAAAAAAATGTCAGCTTTAAAGATTCTTTCTGTCGAATAAAAGATGGGGAAATCTACCTGCTAAACCTTCACATAAGTCATTACAAATTTGCCAACATTTTCAATCATGATCCAGAAAGACCGAGAAAATTGTTGATGCACAAAAGAGAGATTAAGAGATTGACTGGTAAGCTATCTGCCGGTGGCTATACCCTTATCCCGACAAAGTTGTATTTCAATGACAGAGGCAAAGTAAAGGTGGAAATAGCTCTTGTAAAAGGAAAACGGAAATATGACAAACGCCAGGAAATAAGGGAAAAGGAAGTCGAAAGGAAGCTTAGATCAATTGCAAAATATGGAGGAAGATGACCCTTGGAAATAGCAGTGACGTCCGAAAATTTTTACGCAAGACTTGATAAATTTCTCAGAAATCATCTAAAACAGATCCCGCTTTCGGAAATTTACAAGTTTCTCCGTAAGGGTTTAGTAAAAGTTAACAACAAGGTTGTGCGGGAGCCTTCATACGAACTTCAGATTGGTGACAAAATAACTGTTGAAGCAGATCCATCAGTCTACAAAAAAGAAAAGGGAGAAGTTAGACCAATCCCTATTAAATTAGACATTCTTTACGAAGACGAAAACTTACTTGCTGTCGATAAAAAACCTAACATAGCCCTTCATCCCGGTGAGGGAACCAAAGGTACTACACTAATACAAGGTTTAATGTTCTACGGCAAAAAAAACGGGTTTAAACCATTCTTGGTTCATAGATTAGATCGGGAAACTTCAGGAGTACTTCTTGTTGCAAAAAACCTAAGGACAGCAAGAACATTGAGTCAAATGTTTCGGGATCGACTTATTCAGAAAGAATACATAACGTTAGTTTATGGTAACTTACATGGCAGAGGAATTATCGACAAAGATATCGATGGTGCACAATCCATAACTGAGTACAGGGTCTTGAAGAATTATGAAAATGTGACTCTTCTCAGAGTCATTCCTCATACGGGACGAACGCATCAGATCAGAAAACACATGGCAATGATTGGTCATCCTGTGATAGGAGACAAGCTTTACGGAATAAAAGAGATCAATGACATTTTTAAAGATAGATACAAACTCAGGAGGCAGTTTTTGCACTGCGTGCGTTTAATCTTTGCAAACCCAACAATCTGGGGAAAGTTAAACATTAAAGCACCTCTGTCAGAGGATTTAAGGCGCGTGATAGAGGGACTTTCACGATGAAATTCGCGGCGTTTGTCTTTGTGACTATATGTATATATGCTTTTTCTAACTTACTAGTTGTAAATACATTTGATGAATCGGCTTATCTCTTTTTTGATGGATCATCTGTCCCGACCGTTTTCAAAGCAAGCCTGAGACGTTCCATACCTTTCAAAGGTAAACTCATCGACATCTTTGAACCAATTGAAGTCTCTGTCAGTTATATACCTTTGCCAAAAGAGAGGTTTTTGATCACTGACAAAGGTCTTACAGTCGGAGAAAAAGCATGTGATATAAATGTACCAAGTGAGATATTCAAACAATTGCTCTCGATATTCGAGAATTCTAGAACTGTCTCGATAATGGTTGATAAATACCCTGTTGAGATCTTCCCAGACAAGGTGGTTGTTCGAGAGCATATTTCCAGGGAAAAACTTTATGAATTCATCTCTTTATTCTTCGATTCAAATGTTTCTAAGAGAATCGTTCGCATTTACACAGGTCCTGGTACTTACACGTTACTCTTCCCTGAGGACACTATTGACTTTGCTATAACAACTTTTCCAGGACTCGGTGGTGCCATCATCCCAATCTTTAGGGAAGTTCCAGAGTGTTTTGAACTTGTCTGGAACATTAACGGGCAGGAACGTTCGGGGATCTGTGCTAGTCTAAGTGTTGGGGAAAACATTGTTGAATGTCTTTCCGCTGAAAACTTGGGGCAAATCAAGATTTTCGTAGAACCTGTAGAGTTAATAAAGATATCGAAAACCATTGAACTAGGCGAAGATTATAGGCCTCTAGGGTATTCTCTCAGCGGTTTCATTTTTTCGAGAACCACAGTCGGAAGAGTCCTATTTGCTCTCTTAGAATCAAATCGAATTGTTTTGGAAGAGCTTCAAATAATTGATTCAAAACCCCCAAATGTTCTTCTTTCTATCGACAGACTGTCCAAAGATATGTACAAAATTGATGTCAGAGTCCTTGACTTTTCTGCGGCCAGCCTTCAAGTTTTTTTGGACGAAGAAAAGTTGCCTTTCACTAGTGGGATAGTTACCTTAAGAGATGATTCTCATCTGATAACGATAATTTCTCAGGACAATTTTTCAAACTCTACGTTTATCATGAAACTCCTAAGTAAAGGATCCAAGTTCTTGCGTGAAGGTGTTTTCGTAACTTCTTTAGAAAGTGTATTTGATATTGGTGGATTCAAATTTCGTTCGCCATACTTGAAGTACTGGGTTGAGAAAAACATCACAAAGGTGATAATAAATGGAATTGAACAGGCTATTGAACCAAATTAAACGCTTTAGTTTCTTAGTATTTTTAATTGGTAGTGCTTGCTATCTTCTATATTTTGTTCCAGTGAGAATTCGCAGTGACAAGAATGGGATGTCTTACGTTATTGGCTTCACTGAAAGCGAGAAAATCGTAAAGCTCACAAATGGTACTATCGTTTGGGTGGTTGAACCTGGCGACACGCTTCAACCAGATATGAAATATATTCTCTTCCGCGGAAACTTTGACAAGGTTGATCCTGAGCCATTTGCTAGATACGCTAATCTCTATGGTATCTGGATCGGACTGTTGGAATTCAACGAAAGTCTAGCATTCGCAAAACGAGTCGTAGAGCTAGGGCAACTCAAAGACCAGATTTTCAGAGTTCATACCATAAGACAAGAAGAGGTATTGAAAATGAAACTTGACGACCAGATGATTTATCATAGACTAAGGCGTGCAATCCTTGAAAGAAGCATCGATATGCTTTGGATACAACCACTTGAAGGTGTCAATATAAATTCTATAATTGAGAAGTTAAAAGCAGAATTTGGGGAACCAGCAGATAAGCCTAGCCCTCAACAAATAGGGAGTACTTTACCCGCTGTTCCTTTTATACTAATCCTTTTACTCATTTCCTCATACAGTTTTATGTTGACTCTGTTGGTTGGCATTGTAGCATTCTTTAATTTCGATATTTCAGTTTTTTCTGCCTCTATAATTGCCACGGTTACGACTTACGTGGTTGTAAAAAACAAAAAATATCTGCCAATTACTTACCTTATTCTTGGACTGTTGACCTACGCCTCTCTTTCTAGATATGATTTTCTAAACGACTTATTACAGTTTAGAGGTGTGAAATTATCTCTCGTAGCTTTACCGTTCCTTGTAACGCTTATGCTGATTTTCCAGAACTTGGATCTTATCAAAAAGTACAGGAAATATCTACCATATTTTGCGGTTGCATTTGGGTTAATCGGACTGTATTACATAACTCGTTCTGGAAATTTCGCGTTTGTGCTTGATTTTGAACGTAGAGCAAGGGATTTTGCAGAAACGCTTCTCTGGGTTCGTCCTAGGTTAAAAGAAGTAATCGGTTATCTGGCTTTCTTCACATATCTGAGATTTTCAAGAAACAAAATAATGTCATTCCTGCAAATACTTGGGGCAATTGCTTTGGTGTCAACTTTCAATACATTCTGTCACATTAAGACCCCACTGATTGTTTCTCTTTATAGATCGGTGTTCTCTATCTTGCTGGGCTATCTGACATTCTATATTTTGAGGAAAGTCAAAAATGTTGAACATTTATGACCCAAATTACTTACGAAGGATAGACCAATTGAATCTTCGAAGAAAACAAGTGCTTAGCTATCTCGAGAAAATTGAGAAGATTGAATGCCATGAAATTCGGAGATTGCGGCAGTCCTTGATTGGTCCAATGAGAGATCACGACGTGGATCCTGAAAGATTGAAAAAGAATTTGATAAGACTTATCAAAGGAAAAGGAACAGTGATAAGTAGGATAGAAGCTTTTGCAAAAGACCTAAATTTACCTCCTTTGTGGGCTCTCGAAATTTTGTTCTGGATACAGCCATCTCTTTATCCTCCATTCACTCAGGAAATGGCGGCTTTACTTGGCACTAAGGATGTGGTTGAGTATGTGAAAGCTGGGAGAATACTGATTAGAAAATATGCCATGGAGAATTTTATTGAACTTCAAGCTGCTTTGATGAAAGAAGATTATGATTTGAGCGAGCTAGTATCGAAACTTAACAGCATAACAATCTATGAATATGATCAAGTGAAAGACTATATTCCAGTGGTAAGAGCCTTGGACTCTTTCACTAAAGAAGAACTTTTATCTAAATTACATGTTCACGAATACATAATCGCATCACTTGTTAGAAAACCTGAGCGACCAATGATACTGGATGGAAGTAATATATTCATGCTAAGAAAAAGAGCGAGTGATATTGAATTTATTCTCGAAAGGGTAGCGGAGGATGATCACTTCTTCTATCCATTTGTGATCGTCTTTGACAGAAATATAGCATACCGGTCTAGAGGGGAGGTTCAATTTTGGATTAACACAAAACACGCAATTCTTCATTCTCCGGCTGACGAGATGATAGTAAAATTGGCTCTGGAATGGAATGCGGTCATTGTGAGTAGTGACAGATTTTCAGAGTGGGGTGCAAATCTGTTGAGAATAGATCCTAGGAGGTTTTTCAAATGAAAGTTGCCGATTTTGACTATGAATTACCAGAAGAGTTAATAGCTCAACAACCAGTTGAGCCTAGAGATTCATCACGATTAATGGTAATAGACAGAAAGACAGGATCAATAGAACACAGAATTTTTAGAGATATTGCTGAATATCTAAGGCCGAACGATGTTCTTGTCTTGAATAACACAAGAGTTATTCCAGCGAGGCTTTTTGCTGCTAAAAAAGACTCGAAAATAGAGGTCTTTCTTGTTGAAAGAGTGAATCCATCGGAATGGAAATGTATGGTTAAACCAGGCAGGAAAGTTAAACCTGGTGATATCCTTAAATTCGACAATTTTCAGGCGCAATGTTTGGAGAGATTACCTGATGGACTTAGATTGATTCGATTTGAAGCAAGCGATGAGGAACTCTTCAAAAACGGTCATGTCCCGTTACCCCCGTACATCAAAACAAACATTGATCTAGAACGTTATCAAACAGTTTATGCGAAAAATAATGGTTCAATCGCTGCTCCAACCGCTGGTTTACATTTTACGGAATCTCTTTTGGGTAAGATTAGGTCGAATGGAACGAAGATAATGGAAATAACTCTGCACGTTAGTATAGGTACCTTTAGACCTGTCAAAGTCGATGACATCACCCAGCATACTATTTACCCAGAATATTATTTTATCCCAGAGATCGTAATTAACGAGATTAAGAATGCTAAAATTAATAATGGAAGAGTAGTGGCAGTTGGTACAACTGTTGTGCGCACACTAGAGAGTTATGCTCTAACGGGAAAGTTGTCTGGTCAGACTGATCTTTTCATATATCCTCCGTACGAATTTAAGATGGTTGATTGTCTTGTGACCAATTTCCACTTGCCGAAATCGACCTTACTTATGTTGGTAGCAGCTTTTGCAGGCTACGAACTGACAATGAATGCCTACCGTGAAGCTGTAAAGTTAAGATATCGATTCTACTCTTTTGGTGATGCAATGTTCATATTTTAGGAGGAAGGGCTAGTGCAGCAAAGGTTGAGGATTGAAAGGAATGTTATTTATCCGCGAGAAACCTTTTTCAAGATGTTAGAGCTTCCTTTCGAGGCGCTCAACGAATTTTTCAGAAATTTACCTTTTAGATCTAGCTCTAATTCTGTACTGAATCAAACGGAAGATTCATTTCTTGATAACCTTGCTTCAAACGAAAAGTCCTTATCAGAGCAAATTGTAGAAGATCTTGCATTTGAGCGTTTAGACGACTTGACAGAGAGAGTTGCCGAGTACATTGCTTACAATTTGGATGAAAGAGGGAAAATGTTGGTTTCAGTCGCTGAAGTCTGTGACAAATTTGGTGTCGAAAAACATGTTGTATTTAAAGCCATGGAAGCTATTAGAAATGTTGGACCAAATGGCATCCTGGAAGGACAAGTTGTTGGTTATGGACAAAACTCGAACTATATTGAACCGGACCTTGAAATTAGAAAGGACTACTCTATCAGTGTGAAGGAATTTAATTTGCCGGTTCCACAAAACCTTTCTAGCCATGAAAGTAAACTCTTTATTTTTTTTCATGAAGCTCTTAACAAGCGCAGGGAGTACCTTTACCAACTTGGGCAAATCGTGGTTGAGAACAACAGAGCTTTTCTCGACGGAGCGAGGCCCTATCCACTGAAAATAAGAATCACTGAGGTTGCAAATAGGCTAAACCTTTCTGTATCAGCAGTTTCGAAACTTTTGAAGGGAAAATACATCAAAACATCTGTTGGTATCTTCCCATTGAAAATCTTCTTTGGTCGTTCTGTTGAGAAGGAATATTTGTTCTGTGAGATGCTAAGAATTTTATCCGAAAGACCAAAGATAACTGATAGACAGCTAACATTTGAACTAGCTAAAAGTGGCATTCATATCAGTCGCCGCACCGCTAACAAATATAGAAACATGCTTCGAGAGAAACTAACAAAAGGAGAAGGATGACACGGTGAGATGCTTGATATTCTTGAACGGCAAGTATGATGAGACTCAGAAGTTGGAAATAGATGAAACTGATTTACTCATTGCAGCAGACGGAGGTGTCAGGTTTCTCTTAGCTCGAGGCCTGTTACCTCACATTTTTGTTGGTGACGCGGATTCTATTAACGAATCTGAATTAGAATTTCTTCGTAAAAGTGGTTGCGAAGTGATACTTTATCCGAAGGAAAAGGATGAGATCGATGCAGAACTGGCTATTAATGAAGCTGTCAAGAGAAAAGCAGAGCACATAGTTATTGTTGGTTGGCAAGGGGACAGATTTGACATGTTTCTCGCACTCGTTTATTTGATGTGTCAATGCAAAACAAAGATTAAAGCTGTGTCTGATAATTTGGATATGGGAGTAGTAAGTGGCACAGAAACACTTGATGCGAGAATTGGCGAAAAGTGGTCTGTTCTTCCAATTTGTGGGGACGCTTTGAAAGTAAGTTTAAAGGGCTTCAAATACGAGCTAAAAGAGAAAGATATGCCTTGCTCGAAACCTTTTGGAGTCAGCAACGTTGCCATTTCAAATCGTGTTACCATAAGCGTTACAGCTGGAAGGGTGGTTTACTTCAGATGGAAGAAAGAACCGTTGTAATCGTAGGAGCGACAGGATCAATAGGTTTGCAAACTTTTGAGGTTATTTCCAAACTACCATGTTTCAAAGTCATCGGGATGACTTACCATTCGAACGAAAATTTGGCTTTTCAGATTGCTAAGAAATTTGGTATTTGTAATGTTGTTTCCACGACAAATGGTTTAGAGCCGCTTTTTGAAATGCTTGAAAAGCTACGCCCAGATATAACAATGGTTTCAGTACCAGGATTTGTTAGCCTGCCGATAACTTTGAAAGCAATAGAAGTTTCAAAGAGGATTTTACTCGCCAGCAAAGAAGCACTTGTTTGTGGTGGATGGCTTGTGAAACAATGGTTGCAGGATCATAAGGCAGAGCTTTTGCCTGTTGACAGCGAGCACAGTGCTTTATTTCAGGTCATAGAAAAACCAGTAAAGAAGGTTCTTTTGACTTCCTCTGGAGGAGCTTTGAGGGATTGGAAAATTGAAGATCTGGAAAGAGCAACTGTTAACGACGTGTTAAAGCATCCAGTTTGGAAAATGGGTAAAAGGATTACTATTGATTCCGCCACAATGGTTAACAAATCTTTCGAGGTTCTTGAGGCTTGTGAACTTTTTTCGCTTCAAAGCGACCAAGTACAAGTTCTGATCCATCGTCAAGGTCTCGTCCATGCCGCTGTCTTCCTCAAAGATGGTACAATTAAAATGCATGTGAGTTACCCGGACATGAAAATACCAATTGCTTTTGCGCTGACTTATCCGCACCGTTCTTATGAAAACACAGATTGGCCAGATCTATCGAATGCTCACATTACCTTTGAACCTGTTGATAAACGAAGATATCCATGTTTTTATATCGCATACGAGATAGCCAATGACTATGCCAAAAGAACTGCATACAACGCCGCAGATGAAGTAGCAGTGGCAGCATTTTTGTCTGGACAGCTGAAGTTTACAGACATTTACAAAGTTGTTTCGAACGTAGTTGAAAAAATCGAATGTCA
>JBEPZZ010000065.1:9161-9797 GCA_041640575.1 Pseudothermotoga sp.
ACTGCCGAGATTTGAAGGACCTTCAGGAGATAGATCGAAAGAGTAGACTTTTAGCTACAGAGGTGATCGAATGTCTGTGATTTATTTTTTGCTCATTTTGATGGCGGTGATAACTGTTCATGAACTTGGACATTTTACGTTTGCAAAACTATTTGGTGTTGATGTTCTCGAATTTGCAATCGGCTTTGGACCAAGAATTTTCGAAAAAAGAGGTAAAAAGACTTCTTTTAGGATCAATGTTTTTCCAATAGGAGGTTATGTAAAACTTGTTGGCGAAGACATAACAGAGCAATATAGTGAAGGTCTTGTTCCAATAACCAGTAAACCAGCTTGGCAACGACTTTTGATTTTCGCGGCTGGTCCAATGTTTTCGATATTAGCTGGTTACTTTCTCTTTGTTCTTATCGTTGCAAATTGGGGAATACCTGTTGTTGGAGTGGCACAGGTGGAACTCAACTCCCCAGCTCAAGTGGCAGGTTTGGAACCAGGGGACCTGGTAATCAAAGTAAATGGTGATCGTGTCTACGATAGTTATGCAGTGACTCGGATAATAAGAATGGGCAAACCGGTTGAGATGGTTGTTAAGCGCAATGATAGATATGTGACACTCTCAGTTCAACCAGTTATGTTTGAGGA
>JBEPZZ010000066.1:0-2809 GCA_041640575.1 Pseudothermotoga sp.
AATTGCTTTCTATCTATCGCATACAAAATTGCTTGTCTAACCCTCACGTCCGAGAACAGTGGATGGGCTTTTGAAAGGTCACGAGGATCACGGAAGTTCAAATCAAGTGTCCAAAGCGCAACATTTGGAGTGAAATAAACTTTGTAGATATCACTTCTCCTCTTTTCAAGTTCTAAGCTTTGTTTTAAATCAAGTGTGTAACGCCCAAAATCTATCTCCCCCTTTAATGCTGAAGCAAAAATAACATCGCTATCTGGGATGATTCTCATGACAATTTGGTCTATATTGGGTCGGCCCATGTAGTAATCGTTGAAGGCTTCGAGAACTATGTATTGCCCCTCAACATATTCCTTTAACTTGTACGGTCCAGTCATGACTGGGTTAAACGTAACTTTTTGAACAAATGAATCCCAGTTGCCAGTCTTCTTTGCTTCCTCAAAGTCCTTTCTAAAGAGATGCTCTGGCAATTGGAACCAACCATAGTAATAGGCGTACACTGATGAACCAAGTTCCGCACCCGGTACGGGATTTGGAAAATGAACTGTAAAAGTGTATTCATCAATTATTTCAACCTTATCAACCATCCTTTCAAAGTAATTTGAAGTTACAGGTGCATCGGAAACCATGACCTCCCACTGGAACTTTGCGTCACGAGCCGTAACTGGATGGCCATCATGCCACTTCATACCCCTTCTCAGTTCAAATGTAACACTCATTGAGCCATCAGCGTGAATCTTTATCAAACCATTTTCTAGACTCGGTATCCTCTTGATCATCCTTGGATGGTAGAAACCATGTTCGTCCGTTCCAGTGTAACCGTCTCCAATGATGTTACATATCGTCCACGTCAAACCAGATGAAGTAAAGAGTGTGTTAAAACCCTTTGGATCTGCACCAACTGCAGTCGTGATCGTTCCACCACGTTTTGGAGGAAACAGAGCCATGTAAATAGATCGCGCCGCTTCAGATTTTGTTATAGGCGAGAAAGGCTCCAGCAAATGTCCGTAACGATAATCAAGAAGCTGTTTGTCACTCCTAAATGCGAGAGTAAATGCTCCGATATATTCCTTTGGAACCTTGTCTTCGTCGTTTGCGAGCGTGCAGACTTCAGTAAATTTAGCTGCTTCTTCCTCAAGTCCCAATACCTTGATCAACGCGAGAATAAAATCCTTTCTCTGAACCAATTCAGAACTTCTCTTAATTATACCTTCTCTTCCCTTAAAAGCCTTAGCTACAGCTTGGTAGAATTCTTCGTATGTTAGAGCTGAATCGTCGATCACGTTGAATATACCCATCCTCTGAATCACTGGAGCAGCTTCATCTAGGCTTACTTGTGCAAAGGAAACAAGAAAAACTGAGAGCAAAGCAAATAAAAGTGCCAATTTTCTCATACCGGTCCCCCTTTAGATAGGATTATGGCTTCATTATAGCATATGATAAAGGATAGGCAAACGTACTTTTGGTGCTGGACCACGTAAAACCAAAAAACGGGCCATTATCAAAAAATGAACATACTATAACACTTATGTTACCATAATATTACTTTTAAACACAAGGTAAACATAAAATAACATATTATGTTATTATTTTTAGGATGAAAATATACTGACCACATATTAACTATTTCGCAAGTACCAGATCTGCCTTCTCTTTTCCCAAAGCCACGACTGGGGGGATCGTAGTGAAAATCTTCTGTCTAGGCAATTTTCAGATATTGGATGACTCTAACAATAGAATAAATTTATCTAACACAAAATCAAAGAAATCTCGCAGCCTGTTGCGTTTCTTTGTTGCAAACCGTGGTAAATGGATATCATCATCCGCATTATGCGAGATGTATTGGAGCGGAATGGACGAAGAATATGCGAAAATGAATCTTCAATGCACAGTCCATATGATTAGAAGAATGCTTGGAAACCGCTTCATTCTCTACAGAGACGATGGTTACATTTTTGATCCTGAGGGCAAAGTTGAAATTGATGCCGAAAAGTTTGACAAAGCTGTCAAGGAAGCCGTGAAAATTTCGGATCCAAACCTGAAAAAACAATTACTTCAGAGTGCCATCGAAATGTACAAGGGAGATTACATGCAAGAGGATCTATATGAAGATTGGGTTCTACGATATCGTGAGTACTACAAAGATATCTTTGTAACAGCTTTGATAGAGTTGTCAAGAATTTATCTTGAGGAGCGAAACCCCATTGAAGCTCTTGCACTAAGTAAACGGGCGCTAGCAGAAGATGTGTTCAACGAACAGGCTTGTTCCTTGACTATGATGGCTTACTCAGCAATCGGAAACTCTGCAGAAGCCGTGCTGATGTTCCATAACTTTACAGCAAGACTTAAGAAGGAACTTCAAGTGGAACCATCAAAGGAGCTTCTAAACACCTACCAGTCAATCATATCAGGATCCACTGAAAAAAGGGCAATAATAATTGAAGAATTCGCGCGCGAATCTGACACGAAAGAAGTTTTGAACAAATTAAGAGATATCATCAGATCCTCTGACAAGATCGAGAAATTGTCGGCAAGCAAAGTCGCTATTTGGCTTGATGGAATGAGTGAAAAAGATGCTGAGAAACTTCTTGAGAGAGTACAAAACGCCTTTTCAAACTGGTCGAGCCAACTTAAGATATACATGAGAAAAGCAAGATGAAAAAATTCTTTTCAGCATTTTTTCAACAGGCATTAAACAAAAATTAAGTGATCAGTGCAACAATATCGATTGGAGAAAGAAACAATCACAACGTGGTGGGGATGACAATGGCCTATAAATTCAAGTGCCTGAATTGTGGGGCAATATCGTTTT
>JBEPZZ010000066.1:2819-9147 GCA_041640575.1 Pseudothermotoga sp.
TCTCCTTTAAGATATCAAAAATCGAAAAACTGCGATCAGTGCGGTGGAAAAGTAATTCAGATTTATCCACCAATGAAGTTGGGAGAAATCTTATTGGAACTTGACTCAATCAATCAGGAACAGCTCCAGCAAGCTTTACTTATTCAGCATCGTATGGCAACGCACATGGCACTTGGAAAAATATTGTTGAAGCTCCAGTATGTTAACCAATCTGAGCTTGAGAGAGCATTAAACCTTCAAAAAGAATTTTGATAACAATCTATTACACTCCAAAAACTTTCCTAAAATTTGAGAGAAATGGTTTCGTAAATTATTACAACACTCAATAAAAAAGACTGTTATTTCATACATAAACAAAACTAAGTGATTAGAATATCGCGATTATCCTATTTGGGATAGAATTTTTTAGGACAACAAAATCAGTACCATAAATTCCACGTAGCCTCTCCGGTGTCAAGACCTCGTTGGGTTTGTCGTCAAACCAAATTTCACCATCTTTCATCAAAATTAATCTGTCACAAAGTTCAGCAGCAATGTTTATATCGTGGAACGCGGCGACAATGGTCTTACCTTCCTGGTGCAATTTGATTAGCAAATGCTTTATCTCCGATATATGACCAGGATCAAGGTGAGCCGTGGGCTCATCTAAAAGTACCACAGGAGTTTGCTGGGCAATTATTCTGGCAATTGCAATTCTTTTCTGTTCACCAGTACTTAAGTTCTGAAAAGATCGGTTTATGAATCTCTCAGCATCAACTTTTCTCAAAGCCTCCAGCACAACTTTCTCATCCTCAACCGTCCATTCCGGAAAGAAACTTCTTCTGTACGGCAACCTTCCACTGAGAACTATTTGTTTGACAGAATATTTGTATACAGGCATGAAATCCTGTGTCACCAAGCCGATCAGTTTTGCCATCTTTCGTCGGTTTGTTCTGAATGGATCCAAACCACAGATCCTTACTTGTCCATGCTGAGGTTTCAGTAATCCTGCAATTATCTTAAGCAAGGTTGTTTTACCACTTCCATTTGGCCCCAGAAGACCTACAAATTCACCACTTTCAACTACCAAGTTCACATTTTTCAATGCATAATCTGCATTTCGAGAGTTATTTTTCGCCGAAGAGTAGCTGAACCAGACATTTTCAATAACTATATCACTCACGCGAAGCACTCCTTTTCATGATGAAAAAAATCACAGGCGCTCCAATTAAAGCCGTGACGACCCCAATTGGAAGCTCAGAAGGACTGATAATGGTTCTTGCAAAAGTATCAGAAAAGGCTAGGAATATCCCTCCTACCAAGCTGGATAAAGGTATCAACACACTATGATCACTTCCAAACAATCGGCGAACAACGTGAGGAATTATCAAGCCAACAAAACCAATTGTACCTGTCGTTGAGACTATAGCGGCGGTTGTAAAACTACCAGCTATATAAATGGCAAATTTTATTAGTTCCACATTCACACCGGAAATCTTTGCTTGAGTTTCACCCAGAGCTATAGCGTTGAGATTCTGAGAAAATCCAGTGCCAAGAATAACAAATCCCACCACCGAGAGAAGAGGAACTGGTATATTTTTCCAACCAATACCAGAAAGTGTACCGTATAACCATATGTGTGCATTTGTAAATGTCTTACGAACAAGCAATATAGCAACAATTGTACCAGAACTAAACAGTACGCTAATCAAAACACCACTTAGTATCAAATCTGTTAGAGGAAGTGTACCATTTCTCCTTGCCAGCATTATCGACATCGATGATGCCAAAATCGCGAAGAAAAAGCTCAAAAGGGGAAGTTTTAGCACTATCGAGTAACCATAGTAATTTGCCAGAAGTAGAGATAAAACAGCCCCAAAAGAAGCACCAGAGGATACGCCAAGAAGGTATGGATCTACAAGCGGATTTCTCAAAAGTCCTTGGAACGCACCCCCAACTGCGGCCAAACCGGCACCAGCAATGACGCTCATTATTACTCTTGGAAGCCTGACATCCCAAAGAACCTTGACCCATCGTCCCTCTCTGAAAAAGAATGCTTGTGCAAAATCTCTAGGACCTATTCTCACTGTTCCAAGCATCGAACACAAGATTATTGTGAGCAAAAGCAGTAATGCCACGCTGGGGATGCGCCATTTCATGTTACTTTCCTCCGTAAAAGTCTTTATACATAGTTTCAACCATCTTGATTAACTGCGGAACAGCACGGCTCAAAAGATTGCCATCGTAGACATAAATGCGTTTGTTCTTGACAGCCTTTAATGATTTTAAAGGAGCGAAGTTCAAAATCTTCTGCTTTATTTCCTCCTCAGCCCCTGTCACATAGCCAGCGACAACTATAACATCTGGGTCCTGGGACACTATATATTCAATGGAAATTGGTAACCACCCGTTCGATCCTGTGTATCCTGCTGCTATGTTTACTCCACCAGCAAAGGTTATGATTTCGTGCAAGAACGAACCTGTTGCACAAGTCCATATTTCTTTCACATCGGGGCCAGGTACATCGAGAAAGTAAACAACTTTGACCCGTTTCTCCAAGGGGATTGCGTATGCTTTCTTCGCTACATTCGTGTAGAAGTCAACAAGTTCAGATGCAAACTGCTTTGCTTTGTCTGCCACACCACAAATTGTTCCAACGAGAACTAAATTTTGCACGATCCCATTGATCGTTGTGGCATTCAAGACTACAGCCTTAATTTTTTGCTCTTCAAGTTTTGCCACTTCAGGTAGCTGAAAGCCTCCAAAAGTGAACACTAAATCTGGTTCAAGGCTTAGTATCTTTTCGATATTCAGTGGAACCATGTTCCCAATTTTTTCAGCATTTTGATACTCATCCCAATTTGTAACCCCAACAATTCTGTTTTCTAGTCCAAGATATTGCAAGAACATTGTTGCCGATGGTGCAGCGCACACAATTCTTTGTGGTACCTTTTCGATTGTAACGAGCCTTCCAGCATCATCAACAATGGTTATTGGATATGCCAGCGATAGAATTGTAAGAACAATCGCAATAACTAAGCTTAAAAACCTTCTCATAGCAACAACCTCCTTGGCAAGAATTTTCACCATCCTCTTGGTCTCGAAGAGGATGGTGGACATTACCTGGGGGCAGGTCTCCCGACTCCCGGATCAACCTACTCTCCACACCTTCCCAGCTTACGCCAGTGGCCTTACGTGGATTTCGTCCCCGGTTACGGTGGCGTCCCCGTGCCGGATTTTCACCGGCTTCCCTTTTAAACCTTCTTGGGTACCCTCCGGTGTTTGAATATTAACTTTCACGACTATTATATACTCTTGTATCACAGCATTTCAAGCTTATCAAACCTCAGTTTTGCTCAAATAAAAACCGCATTCCCATTCCAACAATTGGTAAGAGATATACGAATGCTGGCAAGAAAAGTCTAACCTCAGCAATTCTCGCTAAGCATAAGTTCATGACAAAAAATGGTATCAACCAAAGATAAGTTCTCTTAAAGAAATCAACTCGTCGAATGGTATCGGCAAAGAACAAGGGTATTGCAGCAAACAACGCAAAGCCAATCCACATCCAGGGATCAGAAAAATTCTCACGGATGTGCCATACCTTGGAATAGTAATGAGCATTGGGAAAAATGAACTTTACTAGCAGGTAGGTCACCGATACTGGTATAGAAATCAAAATTACAGATTTGAGGGTCTGCTTTGAAAAGAAATCTTTCAAACTCCAGCCGAAATTGTAGAGTGCATATATGAAAGTGGCAAACAACATGTGATCAGATCGAGCAAAGGATCCCACTGCCACGAGCAACGCTATTGTTATCCAACTTCTTCTTTCATAAACCAATAACAGTATCGACAGGAAAAAACTTAATGCTAAAGGAGCTTCCGACTGCGTGAAATATCTCATTGAATAAAGGTAGAAAAATCCAAAAATGAAAATACATGCAATGACTTCGGAATCCTTTAAGAACTTCTTGAGCCAAATGTATAGCAAAACTAAAGACAAAAAGGTGAAAGTGAACCTAAAAGTGGCATATGCGTTGACAATTCTTGATATCTCGCTATCCTCCTCGAAGACAGCCTTAAAATCCTCTGGAAGTTGGTCAATAATCGAACTGAAAAACGCTGCTGGATCCTCAATCCATTTTTCAAAATCCAGTTTCTCAATAAAGCCGCTCAAAACCATTGTAAAAATAGGATTTGTCAAATAGTTTGCGATGGCTTTTTTCATGTAATCTTTAATGTTTTCTGCTATTTCAGCACGTTCTTGCATTGGAATGAAAGCATCATAATTTCTTCTTGTTTCCTCAATCTCAGCTTTGTTATCACTTCTTCCAAGCCACCTGACTAAAAGTCTATGAGAATCATTTCGCCAGTTTATCGGAATGTGTTTGAACACTTTTTCAACCAGCAAATACGGCAAATACCTGTATTGATTCGGTGCTGGTCCTTTGCCTTTATAATAATCTTTGTGAGAATAATAGGTGAATAACCTGCTAGCAATGCTGTAAGAATCCTCGGTTAGCCACAAGCTCATTAGTCCAGAAATCGCAGAGATGATAAATATCACCACTAGCAAAAACATTCTTCTTTTCATACTTTTCCTCCGCCACTCAATAACTCTTGAAAAGTTTCCCCCAGTCACTTTCGTCAAGCCACTGTTTGAAAATCTCTTTACCTTTGAAATTCCACCAAATGCTGTCATGGTAAAACGCTGACGCGAAGACAAAAAGATATACAAGCGGGGTTCGAAAGAAAAATTTCTGTAATCTCTTCACAGGACCAAACCAAAGAAAATCACCAACTTTGCTAGCCAAATTGTCACCAACTTGAAATCTAAAGTTGCAAGAGGATATATCGTACCCCACGATTTCTATGTTCTCAAGCTTTCCATTTCCCAAACCTTCTTCATCTGCAATTCTGATGTAATCGATTTTTGCCGGATCAAAACCCATAATTCTGGCGGCAACAGCATCGATAGCAACTTGATCAGAACTTGCGAGTATCAAATCAGTACGAACAGGGTTAAGTGTTCTTGGCCCAGGGCCATTCCCTGCCGTTGTACCGTCCATAATGGCAAAGATACCAGTGTGGATCTCTTTTTGAATTTTCAAAAGATCAACCAAAGTTTCGTGAATCCAGCTGTGAGCATAGTGCCTTTTAGTGTTCAACAAACCACCGAATGCATTCTTCATGGCCCCTGTCGTTGTCGTATAAATATGACATTTCATTGTTGGAAGGTGAACTATATTCTTACCAATAAAATAGTCAGGAATCTTAATTCCATCTGGGAATATCTTCGGCAGAACTCGCAATTTTGATTGGGGCTTGTAATCTATCCAATTCACATTCTCCGGTTCAAAGTTGTAAACGATTGGTATTTGATACTTCGAATAAACTTTCTCAAGCTTGTTGTGTTTGGCACCAACTCTGGGATTTGTAACGACCGTGCTGTTTTCAACGGCAACAATTTTCTGAAACCCAAACTTTTTCAGAGCTAGTATCGTTCCCTCAAGTTGCCACGGAGTTGTGTTGGCAGATGGCATGGGTAAGTGCCAAGATATATTATCCTTTAGTATCGTAAATGAACTTTTGTCAAGTGATTTATCAATTTCAGCGATCTCGCATAACCTTATCATGTCTGTTAATATAGTCTCAGGACTGGTTTTTAAAACAGCTACCTTGGATTTCGCCATGCAGCATCCTCCTCATGAAACAAAGATCAACCAAATACCAATAGCCACTATCAATAGTCCAAGAATTCTAAGGAGCGAAAAATCCTCTTTTAAAAGAAAAACTGAGGCAACAGAAACTATTATAAATCCAGCGCTTGTCATTATTGGATAAGCAATACTTAATTTCATGCTCGTCAAAATCTTTGCATACAAAATAAATGCCAATGCAAAATTTATCAATCCTGCCCATACATAACCATTCCTGACAATAGCATTCAAGAATTCCAAGCTTCCTTTAATCTCCTGCATCTTGACACTTCCAATTTTCAATAATACGTTCGCGCTCGCATTACTTACTATGGCTGCGATAAGCAATAAGACGGTCCTCATAAGCTCTTTCCTCCTGCATATATGATTAATACAACACTTACAAGCCAAAGGATAATCGATAGAATCATTCCTTTGTCTTTTGTCACCACTTCTGTTGGATCTCCGTCTGAGTTTGACAAAATCAAAAGAACATGTCTAAAGATTCCATAGGTAACAAATGGTATAGACAGATAGAGCTTATCAGTGCCAAATCTCTGTGCTACGTTTTGATCGAGGGTATACAGTGAATAAAGAACGATCGTCGCTGTTCCGGTTGCAACGATGATCACATCAAGCAAATTCAT
>JBEPZZ010000067.1:0-8781 GCA_041640575.1 Pseudothermotoga sp.
ATAACAAGGAAAGGTTCTTTCGATTATTTCCTCTATCTTCAGAGAACTTTCCTCGTAATATTCGAAATCTGCTTTAACAAAGACCAAATTTTTACAAATTTTTTTAGCCATTTCTGGTGCCATTCCAATTTTTGCACCAAGGTTTTTTGCGATGTAATTCACAGAATTGATAGCTGTTCTTTTTCCCCAACCTATTACAGCCACGGGTTTTTCTTTCAAAAAAGGATTTCTCGCACATTCCAAAGATGCAAAAAACGCGTCCATGTCAAGCAGTGCAACCACAAAATCCCCCTCATAGCAAATAATAGTATACAAATGTATATATGTCAATAGGTAAAAAGTGCAGTTAAATTTTGTCACCCTTTGGTGAATAAAAATGAATAATAAGGTTTTGATCATTCTTTTGGTCTCACCTTTTTTGCTTCAGTTTTTTAGCAACTTGACCAATGAAAAATTTTTGTTATAATTAAAATGTGGTTGAGATTTGGAGATAGCCACATCCCTTTGGGGTGTGGCTTTTTTATTTGGAGGTTGATTCTGTGAAAGTTGTAGTCATAGGTGCCGGGGTTGTTGGAAGTTTAGTTGCAAGAGAATTCTGTAAATATGACGTTGAAGTCACTTTGATCGAGAAGAATTTGGACGTTGGTTTTGGAGTGACAAAAGCCAACTCTGCAATACTTCATGCTGGTTACGACGATCCTTCAGAATCAGTCCGAGCTAAGTTTTGCGCCAAAGGAAACGCTATGTACACTCAAGTTGCTGAAGAGTTAGATGTAGAGATCAAGAGAATAGGTTCCTACGTTGTTGCATTTGACGATCAAGAAATAAGAGTTCTGGAAGAAATTCTAAAACGTGGCGAAGCAAATGGTGTTCCAGGACTAGAAATTCTCGATCGAAAGGAATTACTAGAAAAAGAACCCAATTTGAATCCGGCTGTAGTAGCTGCATTGTGGGCACCAACGGCTGGTATCACAGAGCCTTGGGGTGTGGCAATCGCAGCTGTAGAAAACGCATTAAACAATGGTATGACTCTAATTTTGGGCGAAAAGGTCATCGGCTTTGAAACCAATGGTTGCAGGATAACAAAAGTTGTAACCGACAAAAATTCATATGAAGCAGATCTCGTTGTAAACGCCGCAGGATTGTTCGCAGATGAAATAGCAAAACTTGCAAATGCTGAATATGTCCCGCTTCATCCACGGCGTGGAGAATATATTCTCATGGATAAAAAGCTTGGCAAAATCGTAAATTCTATAATTTTCCCAACCCCAACAAAAGTTTCAAAGGGAATACTTGTTCTACCCACCATAGACGGTGGCTTACTCCTTGGACCAACTGCTGAAGACTTATCAGAGGACATGAAGCAAGAACTTCAAACAACTGCTGCGGGTCTTCGACAGATCCGAGAATTTGTAAATAAATTGGTTCCAAATATAGACTATTCGATGGTTGTCAAAACATTCACTGGATTAAGACCGGAAAGCCCTCAAAAGGACTTCTTCATTGGTCCAAGTAAATCTGTTCGTAATTTTATAAACGTTATGGCCATGAGGTCACCTGGTTTGACGGCAGCTCCGGCGATTGCGAAATACGTGGTAGAGGACATCACACAGCAGCAACTTGGATATCGACTTGAAATGAAGAAGAACTTTAATCCCATTAGAAAAGCCATCAAAAAAATGGTTGATTTACCACTGGAAGAATGGCAACGAATCGTTCGCGAAAATCCGGCGGCTGGAAGATTGATTTGTTTCTGCAACGAAGTGACAGAAGCTGAAATAGTTGAGGCCATAAAACGTGGAGCAAGAACACTAGACGGAGTTAAGTTCAGAACAAGGGCCATGTTTGGAAGATGCCAAGGTGGATTCTGCAGCATCAAAATAATGAAAATTCTTCAACGAGAACTTGGATTGGATATGTCGCAAATTGTCCTCAAGTCACCCAATAGCTGGATCGTCGACGGGAAGGTGAGAGAGTGAAGACTGATGTTCTTGTTATAGGTGCTGGCGGAGCTGGAATGGGAGCTGCTTTAAGTGCCGCTAAAGCTGGAATGAAAGTAATTCTCGTAGATAGAGATGAAAGAACAGGTGGGATTTTGAATCAATGTATTCACAATGGATTCGGATTACATTATTTTAAGGAAGAGCTTACAGGTCCAGAATATGCGGAAAGATTTTCAAAAATCCTCGAGAACTATGAAATAAAGCTTCTAACTGATTGCCATGTCCACAAAGTCTTTCCGGATAAAAGAGCTATTTTGGTATCACCAAAAGGAATTCTTGAAGTACAACCCAAAGCGATCGTCTATGCCGCGGGAGCTAGGGAAAGGCCGTTTGGAGCATTAATGATACCTGGTGACAGACCATCTGGGATTTTCACTGCCGGCGTTGCTCAAAAGTATATGAATATTGAAAATCGATTGATTGGGAAAAGAGCCTTGATTCTGGGTTCTGGTGACATTGGAATGATCATGGCACGGCGTTTAACACTCGAGGGTGTTGAGGTTGTTGCTGTAGTTGAAAGATTGCCATACTCTGGTGGACTTCTAAGAAATGTTATCCAATGCCTCGAAGATTACAACATACCTTTGTACCTTTCTAGTACTGTTGTTGAAGTCCGCGGAAAAGAAAGGCTCGAAGAAGTTGTCGTCGCTCAGGTTGATCAAAATTTCAAACCAATACCTGGCACTGAAAGAATCTTCAAAGTGGATACACTTGTGTTATCTGTAGGTTTAATACCACAAGTTGAACTTTTAGATAAACTTGTTCAACTGGATCCCATTTCAAAAGGTGTGGCATGTTCAAATCTTGGGCAAAGCAGTAACGAATGGATCTTTGCAGCTGGAAACTGCACTGTGATATACGACCTTGTTGACTATGTAACAATTGAGGGAGAAAAGGCTGGTAAATATGCTGCAGAATTTGTGAAAGGTGAGAAGTTCGGTAGATCAATACCAATCAAACCAGCAGAAAATGTTGGAGTTATCTTTCCAAGATCATACGTTCCAGTTGAAGATCTAGTTCTTTATCTTAGAAGTAGGAAACCTATAGAAAAGGCAACATTGAACGTAGGTAATTTTGAAAAAACTTTTGAAGATCTTGTTCCTAGCGAAATGCTCAGGGTAAGAATACCAAAAAGCAAAGTGGAAAACTTTGAACAACTTGAAGTCTCCTTGAGGGAGGTTTAAATAAAATGAACAGAATAGTTTGTGTTCAGTGTCCAGTTGGCTGTAAGATAAAATTTGAAATAGTTGATGGAAAAATCGCAAAAGTTGATGGAAACAAATGCAGTAGAGGCTTAGATTATCTAAAGGATGAACTTGTCGATCCAAAAAGAATAGTGCCAACAAGTGTGAGAGTCATAGACGGAGATTATGAATTGGTCTCGGTTAAAACTTCAAAACCAATTCCAAAGAGATATATTACACAACTCCTTCAAACCCTAAAGAAGATGAGTATAAATGCCCCAGTTAAAACTGGGGACATTATACTGAAAGATTTCATGAATACGGGTGTCGATATAGTTGCCACTAGGACTGTGTTAAAAAGTTAGATTCCAAAGTGACTCTGAACTCGTTGAAACTGCTACTGCGCCAGCGTTAAGTGCCTGCCTGACCTGATCGAGAGTCTTTACAAGCCCACCAGTTATTATTGGAATTTTTGTTTGTTCTCGAATAAGTCTTATAGAATCTGGAAGGAGACCGGGCAGGATTTCTATGTAGTCTGGTTGGTGATGCTTAACCTGCGCAATTCCGGTCTCAACGGATTGAGAATCCAGAAGAAAGATCCGCTGAATTGGTATCAGCTCCACTTTCCTGGCAACATCCACTAGGTTGCCTTTTGTTGTTATCAGACCATCAGCTCTCAGCTCAATTTTGAGATACCTAACAGCAGCCTCATCCTTTCCTAAGCCCTTTATCAAGTCCAGATGGACAAATACGTACTTTGACATTCTGTGAAAAAGTTCTATGACCCTCTTCAAATCTGTAATGTCACCGGCTAGCAGAAAAACCGAGCTAGCCTTGCTTTCTAAAGCTTTCTGAATGTTAGTATTCTCTCTTATTGCTGGAACGATAGGATATGAGAAAAAATACTCTTTCATTGACCATCGACCCATTTCATAGCCTTTGAGACCGCCTTCTTCCACCCACTGTACAATCTTTCCCTCTCTGCTTGGTCTAAAGAAGGCTCAAATTTTGTTTCAAGTTGCCACTGACGTTTTATCTGCTCAATGTTTTCCCAAAAGCCAACTGCGAGGCCTGCAAGATAAGCAGCACCGAGAGCTGTTGTTTCATTCACTCTTGGTCTTTCAACAGGTATCCCAAGTATATCAGCCTGAAATTGCATTAAAAAGTTGTTGACCGAGGCCCCACCATCTACTCTTAGGCTTCTAATCTTCATCTTTGAGTCTTTCTCCATTATTTCAAGAACATCCCTAGTTTGGTAAGCTATAGATTCAAGCGTCGCCCTCACAATGTGCTCCCTCGTGATACCACGAGTTATACCCACAATTGCACCCCTTGCATACATATCCCAGTAGGGAGCACCTAGACCAACAAAGGCTGGGACAAAGTAGATACCACCCGAATCGGGAACAGATTGTGCAATGCTTTCCGTATCCGAAGCTTTTGCTATGATTCTCAAGCCATCCCTTAACCACTGCACTGCAGCCCCTGCGATAAAAACACTTCCTTCCAATGCATAAAATACCTTTTTGCCATCCAGGCTCCATGCAATTGTTGTTAACAAACCTGAATGAGAACTAATCGGCTTATCTCCAGTATTCATAAGCAAGAAACAACCAGTTCCGTAGGTGTTCTTTACCATTCCAGCTTCACAGCAAAGTTGACCAAACAAAGCTGCTTGCTGATCACCCGCATCTGAAGCAATTGGTATTTCTGCACCAAGAATTTCCTTAGCTGTGTATCCATAAATCTGTGAAGATGGCATAACCGTTGGCATCATTTGAGATGGTATTTCGAATAGTTCAAGTAATTCTCTGTCCCACTCCAAACTGTGAATGTTGTAAAGCATTGTCCTTGATGCATTTGAAAAGTCTGTTACATGCACTTTCCCACCTGTAAGATTCCAAATCAACCAACTGTCAACCGTGCCAAACAAAAGTTCCCCATTTTCAGCCTTTCTTCTAGCATCTGGTATGTTATCCAAAATCCATTTTAACTTGGTGGCTGAGAAGTATGCGTCGATGACTAAACCTGTTTTGTTTTTTATCTTGTCATTCCATTCCGTTTGCCTCAAACTTTGGCACAAATCTGCTGTTCTTCTGCATTGCCAAACAATCGCATTGTAAACAGGCCTACCTGTTTTCCGATCCCACACTAAAGTTGTTTCACGCTGGTTAGTGATCCCAATAGTCGCTATTTGTTCTGGTTCAATACCTGCTAGTCTTATCGCCTTCTTTGCAACACTCAGTTGTGATTCCCAAATATCTATTGGATCATGCTCAACCCAACCAGGTCTCGGATAGATTTGCGGGAATTCCTGATTAGCAATCGAGATTATTGAACCACTCTTGTCGAAAACGATAGCACGAGAGCTTGTTGTGCCTTGGTCCAAAGCAAGTACATACTTTTCAGCCACCTTGAATCACTCCTTACGCAACGAATTGTATAGCCTGGCCAGCTACAATATACCAGGTAACAAAAAGTGCATTTATAAAGGCTCCAGTATATATACTACCTGTTCTTCGATAAAAGAAAGCAGAAACTGCTCCTGCGACAGCCGTCAGGAAAACAAACTGGTAGGCAACTATCCCAAGTAGCGATTCAGTTGGGAAGAAAAGTGTCTGAGTAGAATAGAGCTTTCCTAGTTGTAAAGCTACAAGTATAGCAATTCCAAGACAATTTGCAACTGCCGAACTCAACATCCATACCGCTGTCGTTGCTGTTTCAGACTTGAATTCCTTTGCTTTCAATTGCCCATTCAGAACTAGTGCGTTCACAAAGGCAAAAAGTGCAAAAGGCGGTAAAAACTTTATGAATATCCAAAATCTTGCAAAATTCATGGGTTTCAAGGCAAGCACCCACCAGCGAAAATCAACTTTGAAAGCCCACTGAACAATCGATAGGACAATGTGCGTAGCAAACACAGTACAAACAGCCAAAGCAAAAGCCTTCCACAATTGCTTAAGGTTGAAAGCCTTTCTCGCAGTGCTTGTAGACAGTCCTAAACTGATCATATTTGCTCCAATGCGACGATGATAGATAAAGTACCAAGCTATAAATAACCCAATTGCAATCAGAGCGTTCAATGTTGCCCACTTTGCAAAACCAACGGTCAAACTCTGCGGCCAGAAAGCTGTTGCTTTGACATTTTTCTGGAACCTAAAGAATGTAAAAGCAGGTATTGAGGTAGTCAAAGCAAAACCAATGAACCAAGCGATTACTGATATCACCTTGTTCTTTGCTTGTGGTGTAACCGGTGTTCCCTGTAAGGAACTGAAGTAA
This sequence comes from Pseudothermotoga sp., assembly GCA_041640575.1. Taxonomy (GTDB): domain Bacteria; phylum Thermotogota; class Thermotogae; order Thermotogales; family DSM-5069; genus Pseudothermotoga. Next base: position 6,467 of record JBEPZZ010000067.1, read on the forward strand.
CTTGTACCAAGCAAGGCCGCACCGTAGCTTAGAAGAAACATTATTGCACCAGCTAGAGCGAGCAATGTTCCGAATTCTTTCCACGGCCATATTTGATTGCTAGCATCGATGAATCTTGGAGGTTTTATCGAATCTTGGAGAAATTCTATAGCATAACCTATAGCCTCAGTTGACAAATGGTCTCCTGGATGTGTGCAATTTGGAATGTAAAGTTTTCGCGCTGTTTCATTTTCAAATGAACCATACAATCTTTTTGGTACGACGTCCTCAGTTGTTCCGAACGCCGTCTTCAATTTTGCGGTCTTGACAATGTCTGATGGTATTTCCACTCCCCACATTAGCCGACTGAATTCATCGTATTTGCTGAAAATGACAGCAAAATTGAAACCGGATTCCAAAGTCACCTTAGGTGCCCCATATGTCTCTGAAGATGATCCCACAATGATAACTGTCTTAACCAAGTCAGGGTGCCTGCCAGCTGCAGTTAAAGTTGACCATCCGCCCATAGAATGGCCTTCAACAGCAATATTCTGCTTGTCGACAAAAGGAAGACTTGATAAATACAAAAGACCATCCTCGGCACCGCGAGCTGGGTTTGCGACTCCTCCTTTTATTTGCTCTGAATATCCGTGACCGGCCATATCCATGGCCAAAACTACATAACCGCGACGAGCAAACTCAATGTTAAAACCACTTTGTGTCTCTTTGGAATTAATATAACCATGCATCGTTAAGACAGCTGGAGCAGGTTTTTCTGCACTTACACCTCGCGGCAAGAATAAATAAGCTGACAAAAGCTTTCCGTCCGAACTCAAGAATTTGACTTCTTTGACCTGTACTCTGCCGAAGTCCGTTTGGACTAGGAAGGCAATAAGTGACCCGACAAAGATTACAACGATGGAGAGAATAATCCACAAAACCGCCCTCTTCATGACTAACACCCCCACAAGTTTGTAGTTTAAAAAAGAAAAAGCCATATCTCTAATGGATATGGCTTTTCTCCTCTTCTCCGCCATATTAAAAATTTCATTCGGTATGCTAATTTAATTATACCAAAATTCTTCAAGTCTGTCAATTATCTTAGCATTTTTCATGAAATGTACTTGTACCCTCACAAACTGAAAAGTCAAAGAATGACTTTCTACTGAAAGTACAAGAAGCAAGCAACTTTATGCGAGTTATCAAGCTTTCTAAGTTCAGGCGCACTTTCCAAACATCTATGAGTCGAATATGGGCATCTTGACGCAAAAAGACAAGCCTCAGGTGGATCAATCGGAGAGGTGATTTCTCCTTGAATTGGTTGAATCTTGTTGAGTTTTCTAGCTTTTGGGTTCGGCACCGGTACGGAGGCAATTAAAGCTTGAGTGTATGGATGCAATGGGTGCGAGAACAACTCTTCTGTTTCGGCAAGTTCCACTATTCTCCCAAGGTACATTACTGCTATCGTATTGCTGACGTATTTGACCACTGCTAAATCATGAGCTACAAAGATGTAGGTAAGATCGTACTGTTCTTTAAGTTCTAGCAGAAGATTAATAACCTGAGCCTGAATAGAAACATCCAAGGCCGAAACTGGTTCGTCACATATCAAAAGTTGTGGTTTCAAAATCAGTGCTCTGGCGATACCTATCCTTTGTCTCTGACCACCCGAAAATTCATGAGGATACCTGGAGAGATATTCTGGTCTTAAACCAACACTCTGTAAAACTTCAGATGCAAGTTTTTCCCTATCGGATGGTTTCATCGTAGAATGGTCGAGCCCTTCCGTTACGATTTGCAGCACTGTTAGTCTTGGATTGAGAGAACTGTAAGGATCTTGGAATATCATTTGTATTTTCTTTCGAAATGGTTGAAAAGCTTTTTCACTTAGAGAGAATAAGTCAACTGTTTTGCTCTCCTCGTATTCATATATGGCCTTTCCATTTGTTGGTCTGTAGAGTCTAACTATTAACCTACCGAGCGTTGTTTTACCACAACCAGATTCACCAACAATTCCAAAGATTTCTCCACGATTAACGGTGAAACTCACTCTATCAACCGCTTTGAGATACGAAGCTTTCCGAAAATATCTTCTTACTGGGAACCACATGCTCACATTCTCAAGCTCAAGCAGTCTGCTCATTTATTTTTCCCTCACTATAAAGCCAGCATTTGACCATATGACTTGGTTTTACAAAAACAGCTGGTGGCTTTTCAATTGTACAGATCTCCTTCCTGTAATCACATCGAGGGTGGAATCTGCATCCAGCAGGGTATCTCGCTGGATGCGGTACAATTCCTTTTATAGATACAAGTTTTTCTCTTTTTGACTTTTT
>JBEPZZ010000068.1:0-8413 GCA_041640575.1 Pseudothermotoga sp.
AGCGTACTTCACCAGAAACACCTCCTAAGAAGTCTCCAACAACTTTTAAGAACAAATTTGGATTTTCCACAAATGGAGTGTGACCTACCCCATCTAGAGTGACAAGTTTTGCCTTTAAGACTTCGGCTGTCTTTTTCATCTGAGAAGTTGTCAAAAGCGGATCCATGTTCCCGAATACAACAAGCGTAGGTACACTGTTTTGACTTGCAGAAGCGGTGACATCAAATTTTTCCAATTCCTCGCTGTGTGGATATATGCTCTCGGGATTCATCTTCAGAGCATCGTCGACAAGTTGCTCGACTAGTCTTTTTTCTTTGACAGATTTCAAGAGTCCCAGAATCGACTTTCTTACCAACGATCGGCTGGTTTTGTAGAATTCAAGGTAAGGTAGATTTTCAGCCGGTGTCGACAATCCATCTACTGGGCATGGATCCACGAGAATAAGATTTTTCACTTTCTCGGGGTATTTTAGTGCAAAAAGCATTCCCACTGCTCCACCCAAAGAATGTGCAATAATCGTTGCTTTTGCGATGTTCAGTTTTTCCAGAAATTCTTTAACTGCTAGAGCGTAAAAATCAAAAGAAGATTTCGACCTTGAGGAATCGCCAAAATTTGGTAGATCAATGGCTATAATCCTGTAGTCAGTGAGTTTTTCCATAAGCGGTTTATACCAACGCCAAGATCCAAAATTTCCATGAATGCACAACAGAACTCTATCACCTTCGCCAGATTCAACGTAGTGAACGCGTCCAAAAGATAGGTCAACAAATGTACCTTCTTTGCAACGTTTCTTTCTTTTTATATAAACCAATGGGAGTTCTCCATATTTTGCCCAAAAGCTTTGAACATAGTACGCTATTCCGCGTGGCATGAAAAGTACCGTTGCAACTAGGATGGTACCAAAGATTATTGACAGTGACACACCAGTTCTACTGAAGAAAAATGGCAGGACAATGTATATGACAGAACCAAAGAAAGGGCCTGTGGATAAAGCCATTCCACCAACTACGACAATTGCAAGTAGTTCCAGAGACTTGCCCAAGCCAAAATCAGAAGGTGCAATGTAACCAATTTCATGAGCATATAAAGCGCCGGCGAGACCTGCAAAAGCAGAACCAACGACAAAGGCTAGAAGTTTGTATTTGGTTAAGTCTATTCCGAAAACTCTTGCAACCAGAGGGTTTTCACGAATTGCTTTCAAGGCTCTGCCAGTTTTTTGGCTCACAAGTCTCTCAAAAACATACAAACAAATAGCAAGCAGGAATAGTATGACATAATAGTTGAACAATTCCGATCCCATCTTTGGTACATTTCTTAAACCAATGTGACCACCCGTCAGTTTTTTCCAAGCACCAAACAATTGCTCGATCGCAACGGCAAAACCCATCGTCGTTATAGCAAGATAAAATCCCGTTAACCTGAGTGATGGGAAACCAAGCACGAAACCGAAAATCCCAGATAAAGCAATTGCAGCAATAATGCTTAAAGGAATGGGCAATGAAAGTCTCATCGTGAGCAAAGCCGAAGTGTATGCACCAATGCTCATAAATGCAGCATGTCCTATGGAGACTTGTCCAGTATAACCCATGATCAAATTCAGTCCCATTGCCGCTATCGTGTGTATCATCGTCAGATTAAGTATTGTTAAAATGAACTTGCTTACACCGAGACTGAATGGTAGAAGAATAAAGATTGTCAATAACAATAGTTTGACCATCGGTTACACTCTCCTAATCTCGCGGCTTCCAAGGAAACCTTGTGGACGAACTAATAAAACTGCTATTATCAGCAACAAGGAGAAAGTTGTCTTTAATTCATTGCTGATGTATCCACCGACTATGTTTTCAATAACACCTAATGTCAAGCCACCTACAACGGCTCCGACAAGGCTGTCAAACCCTCCGAGAACTGCTGCAGTGAACCCCTGTATTTGGTAAAAAAGCATCATCGTTGGTGAAACGTAAGTTCTAGGTGCACTGAGAATTGCGACAGTTGTGCCAAGAACGGTACCAATCATCCAGGACCACGAAAACACTTTCCCAGGATTTATTCCAACTATTTGAGAGACGCGTTCATCTTCCGAGACAGCTTTTATGGAAATCCCAAGCTTGGTGTGGTTCAAAAGCAGATAAAGAATTAGGCAAGTAAGACCAAGTATACTGAAAATCAGTATATCCTGCCTTCTGAAAACAACTATTCCGAACATCCCTCTCAGTATGAAAGGAGCACCGCTGATCAATTCTGGAAAACCCTTGTACTGTGTGCCCCATATCTGTGTTGAAAGCCCTTCCAAAATCATCAGCAAACCTAAAGTAACTATCAACATTGATGCATGAGAAAAATGTCTTATTGGTCTTAGAGCAAATTTTTCAACTACATAACCAAATAAGGCTGAAATTGGTATTACAAATAGTAATGCAATAACTGGATTGAAATGTGAGTTTACGAAAGTGTAAGCAATGTAAGCCATAAACATTGCCATGTTACCAAAGGCAAAGTTCATAAGACCGGTTGTCTTGTATATCATCACTATTCCAAGGGCAACTAACGAATAAACTGAACCAGTGGACAAGCCTAAAATCAGTCTGTTCAGAAACATTTTTTATCCTCCCAGGTATTTCTCGATTATTCCTTTATTTTTCAACAACTCCGTTGCATGACCTTCCAAAGCGATTCGTCCATTTTTCATGATGTAAGCATAATCCGCAATTTTCAACGCACTGTAAGCATTTTGTTCGACCAAGAGAACTGTTATACCAGCTTCTTTTATTTTTTGTATGGTTTTCATAATTTCAACAACTAAGTTTGGCGCTAAACCCATAGATGGTTCATCAAAGAGAATGCACTTTGGTTTTGCCATTAAAGCGCGAGCTATCGCCAGCATTTGTCTCTCGCCACCCGAGAGAGTTCCAGCAATCTGTTTCGCTCGATCTTTAAGCCTTGGAAAGAGTTTGAAGACAAATTCAAAATCCTTTGATAAATCATCTTTTCTTGTGTACGCACCAGCTTTTAAGTTTTCCATAACAGTCATTTTGTGAAAGATGAGTTTGCTTTCTGGACAAAGAATCAAACCCTTCCTAACAATTTCGTGGGCAGGAAATTTATCAATTCTTTCTCCGTTGAAAAGTATTTCGCCGGATGAGATTTTGTTTATTCCACTAATTGCCATCAAAGTTGAAGTTTTTCCAGAGCCGTTTGCGCCCAAGAGAACAGTTATGCTAGAGGACTTAACGATCATCGATACATCCTTGACAGCAACAACAGGACCGTAATGAACCGCTATATTTCTGACTTCAAGCACTTTCCATCTCTCCCAGATAGGCTCTTATAACAACTGGATCGGACTTCACTTTTTCTGGGGTTCCTTCACTGATCTTTTTTCCAAAATCCATCACGCTAACAACATCGGATATGCTCATAACAACTCCCATGTCGTGTTCAACGAGAAGAATAGTTATCTTCAGCTCTTCTTTAAGAGTCTTTATAAGTTGTTTCATGATCTCTGTTTCCGAGTCAGTTAAACCTGCTGCTGGTTCATCAAGTAAAAGAATCTTTGGTTCACTCATCAAAGCTCTGCCTATTTCAACCAGTTTCTGATAGAAGAACGGTATCGAACCTGCAAAGCTCAGCAATCTGCTCTTAAGGCCAAGAAGATCTGCTATTTGTAAGGCTTTCGAATACATTTTCCAGCTCTTAAGACGAGCTTTTGGGGTTGAAATTAACTCTTCTAAAAAGCTAATTTCTAGCTTCGAATGGTATCCAATGTAGAGATTTTCGAGAACTGAAAGGTATTTAAAAATCACCACGCTTTGAAAGGTTCTGCTCACTCCAAATTCAACTATTTTGTGTGGACTCACACGTGTCAAATCCACACCATCCAACACGATTCGTCCAGATATTGGCTTTACAACACCAGTTATCGCATTAAAGACAGTTGTCTTACCAGCTCCATTCGGGCCAATAAGAGAGTGAATTTCTCCTTGCTTCACCTCAAGAGAAAGATCATCGACCGCCGTTAAACCACCAAATTTGACAGTGAGATTGCTTATGTGGAGAAACAAAGGAATTACCCCCATTGAATCTGGGGGCAGGTGCCCCCAGTTGATTATTGAAGACCCATTAGATCTGTCTTAGCTACAAATACACCATTTTCGATACGCATGAAATACATGGTTGTCTTTCCACGTCTTAGTCCAGGTTCCCAGGTAATATCCTTTGCCAAGATTCCATTCCAATTTTTGAATGTTTCCAAGGCCTGAACAAGTCCTTCCCTTGTCAATTCACGACCGGCTCTCAGCAAACCTTCCACAAAAACTTCGGCCGCTATGAAACCTGCTACTGCGTATGAAGAAGGCAGAACATTCGGGAAAGTTTCTTGGTATATAGCAACAGCTCTCTGGTAATCTCTCAGGAATTCTGGACGATCTGGTGTAGCAAGTGGTACCCATCCAGTTAGGTAAACACCTTCAACATACTTCCCACCAAGATTTATGATGCTAGGGTCAGCATTTGCGTAGGTTGTAACAACATCGCTTTGTACACCATAGTCCCTTAAGGTTTTAATCCACCTAATGGTGTCAGTTATAAATCCATAGATGACAATTGCATCTGGATTGGCCGATAACACTTTGACAGCTAGTGCACTGTAATCTGTTTCTGCAGGGTTATAACCTATCTCAAGGACTGGTTTCATGTTGTACTTGTCAAGTCTGAGTTTTACAGCGGCTCTTCCCTCTTCTCCAACATCGTTCGACATGTATAAAATTGCGATTTTCCTTTTTTTGAGATTCTCTACAAGGAACTTGGCTATAAGCTGACCCTCAAGTGTGTAGTCTGGTTGAACCCCAAAGATGTACCTCTTCGGTGGAACAACAAGAAGACTAGTACCCGCGCCTTGATAAACAAACGGAACCTTGTTTTGTTCCAAATAATCCATCACCGCAAGACAGCCATACGTTCCCAAACCGCCTACTATAGCGAATACTTTGTCAGACTCCACAAGTCTTTTTACCTCGACAACCGTCTTAGCTGGGTTAAGTTGATCATCAGCGATTATCAACTCAATCTTGCGCCCATAGATACCATTGTTTTTGTTGACCCAATTGAAATAAGCTTGCATTCCTTTTGACATTTCCTGACCAATAATTGCGTATGGTCCAGAAAGAGCTTGGAAAGTTCCAATGACGATTTTGTCTGGATAAACTCCAACTTCAGCGAAGGCAACGACAACGATCAGCGAGAGAACTAACACGGCAAATTTTTTCACAAAGATCCCCCCTTTAAAGTTGCAATCCACCATCTACACCTATTACCTGCCCAGTTACAAAAGAAGATTCATCACTTGCTAGGAATAGATAAACATTTGCTACTTCTTCAGGTGTTCCCATCCTGGCGAGTGGTGTTCTTGTCACAACAGCTTCAACAAGTTTCTCAGGAACCTTATCTGTCATCGGCGTCTTTATGAAACCCGGAGCGACGGCATTAACTCGAATTTGAGCACCTTTTCTTGCAAGCTCTTTTGCCCATGTTTTAGTCATTCCAATTACACCAGCCTTAGTTGCCGCATAGTTTGTTTGACCTATGTTTCCATATATTCCAACAACTGACGAGGTATTTATTATGGATCCTTTTTGGGCCTTCACCATGTGTGGCGCCACGGCTTGGGTCATGTTGAAAACACCTTTCAAGTTGACGTTTATAACTGCGTCCCATTCCTCTTCGGTCATCTTGAGTAGAAGAGCGTCTCTGGTTATACCTGCATTGTTGACGAGTACATCGATTTTCCCATATTTGTTTGCGATCTCATCAACAACTTTAAAGACCTGCTCACGCTTTGTGACATCTAAAACATATGTATCGATTTTTCCAGAAAGACCTGCTGCTTCTTGAACCAAGGAGTCAAGAGCTTGCTGTGACACATCGCAAGCGCAAACTATCGCCCCTTCTTTTGCAAACAATAATGAAGCCGCCTTTCCAATCCCGCTTGCTGCACCTGTTATGATGCAAACTTTGCCATCCAATCGCATAAATTCACTCCTTTCCCTAAATGCCAAGGTATGCTTTTTTCACATGATCATTCTTGGACAAATTGATAGAAGAGTCCTCTAAAACTATTCTACCGTTTTCAAGGATGTAACCCCTTGTTATGACTTTCAAACCTTGCTTTACGTTCTGTTCCGTCAATAAAATAGAAACACCTTGAGCAGCTATTTCCTTTATCTTTGCAAAAAGTTCCGAAACTATTGATGGCTGAAGACCTACTGATGGTTCATCTAGTATTAACAACTTCGGGTTAGACATCAATGCTCTTGCAACTGCAACCATCCTCTGTTGGCCACCACTTAATGTTCCTGCTTTCTGAGTTAACCTTTCTCTCAGAATCGGAAAAATGGAAAAAACATAGTTCATCCTGTCAAGAATCTTTCCTTTAGCATGTGGAACATAGGCAGCACCACATCTTAGGTTCTCCTCAACGCTCATTTGCGGAAATAGTTCCCTCTCTTGTGGTACAAGAGATATACCCATCCGCACGATTTGGTGAGTATCCAAGTAAGTTATGTCCTTTCCATCGAAAAGGATTTTCCCACTACATGGCTTTAGAAATCCAAGAATAGTGTTTATTGTAGATGTTTTCCCAGCACCGTTTGGCCCAAACAGGCCAACTGCTTCCCCAGAATTTATGGTCATAGAAACGTTCCAGAGCACCTGAATCCGTCCATAACCCGCACATAGATCCTCGATCTTCAGCATCAGTCTTCCTCCCCTAAATAAGCACTGATGACTTTAGGATTCTTCGAAACCTCTTTATAGGAACCCTCAGCGATGATTTCACCTCTATCAAGAACTATCACTCTATCGGTCAGCTCACTTATCACACTCATCACATGTTCTATAACACAAATTGTTATGCCTTCATTTCTCAGACTTTTGACCAGATTTATCATCATTTGCATTTCTTCGTGGTTTAAACCCGCCATAACTTCATCCAAAAATAGAAGTTTTGGTTGCGAAACTAATGCCCTTGCAATCTCAAGCTTTTTGAGCTCAAAAGTGGTCAGTCGGTCAGGATAAGTATCAAGTCTCTCAAGTAAAACCATTCTGCATGTTCTGGCTGCCGATTCTCTAGCTTTCTTGAGGGATTCTCCGCTTGCAAATAATGCACCTACCATAACATTTTCTAATGCCGTGAAATCTCTCAAAGGTCTCACAATTTGAAAGGTCCTCGAGATACCAATTCTAACCCGTAAGTGTGCAGGAAGATATGTTATGTCTCTATCGAAGAAGAAAATTTTGCCATTTGTTGGCATAAGAGTTCCTGCTACTAGGTTCGTGAGTGTGGTTTTTCCAGCCCCATTGGGACCTATTATTCCAAGTATTTCGCCTGCATTCACCTCAAAAGAAAGATCTTTAACAGCAACCAAACCACCAAAGGCCTTGGTCAAATTTTGAACTCTCAGTATAGGCATTTCTCAGACCCCCGATTTCATTTTTATCTTGCTTATAACAGTTCCATATATGCCACGTTGTAAAAACATTATCGTGAAAACAATTATTATTCCGTAAATGATCAAATGTCCATATGGCATCCTTAGCTTTAGATACTCGGAAGCAAATCCAAGTACAAAAGCCCCAATTATTGGGCCGACGGTTGAATAAATCCCCCCGACGAGAGCCATTGAAATCGGTAACAACAAAAAATTTGGGGAAAAAGTCGCTTCAGGTTCAACAAAGGCATACTGTTGTGCGTATATTGCACCCGCTGCTGCTTGAATCGCCGAAGTCAACACGAAAACAAACAACAAATATTTGAATATGTTTATACCACTCGATTTTGCGACAAGTTCATCATTTCTTATGGAACTAATGGCAAATCTTATTCTGGTTCTCTCAAAAACTTCGGAAAGTCCTATTACCATTAGAGAAAAAGCTAATATTAACCAATATGTTTTGTTTGAATCTCCGTCAAAGATAGATCTAAAAAGCACTTTCCCAGCAGCTCCACCTGTTACTTTTTCGAGATTTCTCATGATAACCATGAATACACTTGAAAGGGCAAGAGTAGTTATCGCAAAATACATTTCTCTCAACCTAAGAACAGCTAAACCGACACCCAACGCAACAACCGCTCCAAAAACAGCCCCCATTAGAATACTCAGTAACGGATGAAAGGCAAGTTCGTCAACCAAAATTACTGCAGCATAGGCGCCAAGGCCGAAAAACCCCGATGTCCCGAATGATAATTGCCCAGTCCGAAGCATCATATCCCAACTTAGGCTCAAGGTTAAGAATATCAGTATCGAACTCACTATGTGAATGAAATATCTATCCGCAAAAAGCGGCAGAAGTACAGCAAATATTATCAACCCAGTGATAAAAAGCCATGTTTTCATCTTTCGACCCTCCGATAGGCCCT
>JBEPZZ010000069.1:0-8318 GCA_041640575.1 Pseudothermotoga sp.
GATTCTTTGTACTGTGTGATCTTTTTCCCGGTTGCTTTGTAATATTCTTCGGGCGTTGCGTATGCGCCCCAGCTGAATCCAAAAACTACTAAGGTTAGAAGGAATATGACGAGCAAAATCTTCATCCTCATACCGACACCTCCTCAAATGGTTTTAAGAAAGATTCCTTTTAAGAAAAGTTTCTCAGCAAAGTGACAAGCAACGAAGTGCGGATTTTCGCTAGTGCCCAAATTTTCAAGTTTCGGCAATTGTTCCTGACAAACTTTTTGTGCAAATGGACATCTTGGATGAAAATAACAGCCACTTGGTGGATTTATTGGGTTTGGTACTTCGCCTTCAATTGGTCGTAGATTTTCTGCTCGAAAACTTGGATCTGGTTTTGGAACAGAATTCAGTAAACTTTCTGTGTATGGATGTTTTGGATTTTCAAATAATTCCTCAGCAGAAGCGAGTTCCACGATTTTACCAAGATACATTACAGCAACACGATCGGCTATATGATGCACGATTCCAAGGTCATGGGAGATGAACAAATAGGTTAACCCAAATCTTTCTTGCAGTTCGAGAAGCAGATTGAGTATTTGCGATCTTATCGACACATCAAGCGCTGCTACTGGCTCATCGCAAATAACGAGTTTCGGGCTTAAAGCTAAAGCTCTGGCTATAACTATTCTTTGTCTCTGTCCACCACTAAAGGCGTGAGGATATCGAACCATATAATCAGGGTGAAGACCAACGGCCCTCATCAATTCGGCCACCCTATCGTCAACTTCTTTTCCCCTGGCTACCTTGTTCACTATTAACGGTTCGGCGATAATGTCTCTGACTTTCATTCTTGGATTGAGCGAAGTATATGGGTTTTGGAAAACCATTTGCATGTATTTTCTGTAAGTTTTTAGCTGTTTCTTAGGCAGCTTTGCCAAATCAACTTCTTGGCCGTTCACGTGGAGAAGGATCTGCCCATCGGTGGGATCAACTGCTCGAAGGATGCACTTTGCGGTTGTGGTTTTTCCACAGCCAGATTCACCAACTAAAGCGAAGGTTTCTGTTTCTTTTATGCTGAAACTTATGTCATCAACTGCTTTTACATGACCTATAACTTTCTTGAAGAAACCACGTACCACAGGAAAATACTTCTTTAAACTCTTTACTTCTAACAGCGAGTTTTTCACATTCCCACTTCCTTGTAGAGGAAACATTCAACTTTGTGACCTGGTTTAACTTCGATGGTTTGAGGCTCTTCAACATCGCAAAGGCCTTTCATGAACTGCGGACACCTTGGATGAAATCGACAACCAGTTGGAATGTTGTATGGATCTGGAACAACACCTTTGATGCTCTCTAACTTTGATTTGCGTGAACCAAGTGTTGGAATAGACCTAAGTAGTGCTTTTGTATAAGGATGAAGTGGATTAGAAAAAATTTCGAAAACAGTCGAGGTCTCGACAATCCTTCCAAGGTACATGATGGCTACTCTGTCTGTCATTTGAGCTATTACTCCCATATCGTGAGTAATCAGTATTATTGATGTTCCAAACTCTTTCTGCAATTGCTTCATCAAATAAAGAATCTGGGCTTGAATAGTCACATCAAGCGCGGTCGTAGGCTCGTCCGCTATCAGTATCTTGGGGTTCATGATTAGAGCTGCTGCAATCATACATCTTTGAAGCATTCCTCCTGAAAGTTCGAATGGATACGCATCAAAGATTTTGTCCGGATTTGGTAATCTGAGTCGTTTTAGCATCTCAATTGCCATTTGCTTGGCCTCAGACTTTGTGACATCTTTGTGCAACATAATTGCTTCCGTTATTTGAGCACCAACCGTGTAGACAGGTGAAAATGAAGCGGCCGGTTCCTGAAAGATCATTGTTATGTCTTTACCTCTAATTTTTCTCAGTTCATCGCTATCAGGATCAAAACTCACCAGATTCAAACACTCAGACCCGTTGGAAAACAGAATTTCTCCCTCAATTATTCTTGCAGCCTTCGGTAGTATTCGCATTATCGATAAAGCAGTTACACTTTTTCCACAACCAGACTCACCGACCAAGCCGAAAATTTCTCCCTGCTTTACATCAAAGCTAACTCCGTCCACAGCTTTTACCGTGCCTTCATCAAGTTTGAAATAAGTTTTGAGATTTTTTATTTCTAATACTTTTTCCTGCAAGTTCATTGGTCATTCTCTCCCTTGAGTTAAGTCTTGTAAGGATCAGCAGCATCTCTTAATCCATCACCTACAAAGTTGAAGCAAAGTACTGTAATTATTACGAAAAGTGCAGGTAATAGGAGCCAAGGATAAAGTGCCAGTGTTCTAACATTTTGAGCTTCCTGTAGTAAAACACCCCAGCTTATTGCAGGTGAGCGAAGCCCAATCCCAAGGAAACTTAAACCGGTTTCACCAAGGATCATGCCAGGTATTGAGAGTGTCACAGAGGCGATGAGGTGACTCGTTAAGGCTGGTAACATATGCTTGAAAATTATTCTGAATTCACTTGCGCCAGCAATCCTTGCTGCTATGACATAATCCTCTTCTTTTAACGACAGAAATCTACTTCTGACAACTCTGGCCAAACCAGTCCAGCCAACCAGAGACAATATAACAGTTATAGCGAAATAAACTTTAATTTGAGACCAATACTTTGGTAAGGCTGCAGTTAGTGCCATCCAAAGTGGTATAGTAGGCATGCTAATAATGATTTCGATAATTCTTTGAACAATGTTATCAACTCTTCCACCGTAATAACCTGAGATTCCACCGATCACTATGCCAAGTATCATACTTATCGCAACTCCAACCAAACCAATAGTTGTCGATATTCTTGCACCATACAAGATCCTCGAGAACATATCGCGTCCCATTCTATCGGTTCCAAACAAGAAGATAACTTCATCTTCAACTCCGAAAAAGTGAACATTCATTCCCCAAATTCCTAGTAATTTATATTGGTCACCTTTGACGAAAAATTTTATGGGAATAGGCTTTGTCATGTCTTCTTTGAAAATTCGTCGAAGTGTTACCGGATCTCTTTCCATTTTGTAGGCATAGACAAACGGACGCACTAATTTACCGTCTCTGAAGAAATGAATCTTTTGAGGAGGAGCATAAACATATCTTGCGAAAATTCTATTCGGATCGTATGGAGAGAAGAACTCACAAAAGATGCCTAGAATATACAGAACAAGAAGAACAATAAAACCAATAACCGCAAGTTTGTTCTTTTTGAATCTCCACCACATTAACTTCCACTCGGGTGCCAGATATATTTCTTCTGGCTTTTTCTCTATTTTTGGCATCGTAAGTCACCTCATTCCAAGCGTATTCTAGGGTCTAACCAAGCTAAAAGAATATCGGAAATCACTGTACCAATGACTGTAAAAATGCTAAGGAACATAACCAAGCTACCTGCCAAGTACATATCTTGAGATCTCAGTGCATCAAGAAGAATCGTTCCTACAGTTGGTAAATTCAAAACGATTCCAGTCACCACTGCACCGGAGACGATACTTGGTAAAGCCCAGCCCGCAGTACTTGCAAAGGGAATAACGGCTACTCTTAGTGGATATTTCCAGTTCAACTCCTTCTCAGGAACACCTCTGGCTCTTGCAGCTGTGACATAGGGTTTTTCTAGTTCATCTAACAAGTTTGCACGAAGTGTTCTTATCAACCCAGCCATGCTACTTGTACCTATTACGATTACAGGTATCCACAGGTGTTTCAAAAGATCAACAAACTTTTCCCAACTCCATGGAGCATCGGCATATTCTGGCGAAAAAAGGCCACTTAAGGTTACCCCAAAAGTTGTAAAAGCGAACCAAAGTAAAATTAATGCAAGCAAGAAACTGGGGGTTGCGAGGCCAATGTATCCAAGAACTGTGAAAGTGTAATCGCCAGGTGAATACTGATGTGTTCCAGAATAAATACCAATTAGAAAACCGACTGTCCAAGCAAAAGCTGTAGATAAAACAGAAATGAGCACCGTATACCAAAGTTTTGGACCAATCAACTCAGCAACCGGCTTTTCCCACATAAAAGAGTAACCAAAGTCCCCTCTGAAGAGTCTCCCAAACCATTTGAAAAATCTGTATACTACCGGTTTGTCCAAGCCATACCTTTCCCTCAGAATTGCTAACTCTACTTCATCAATAGGTTCTCCGCTGCTTCTCAAGTTAGCAATGTAGGTTGTAAGATAATCACCCGGTGGAAGTTCTATAAGTATGAAAGAAACAATTGCAATGACGAACAACGTCGGTATTGCTGAAAGAATTCTTCGTCCAATGAATCGCAGCACCAAACCACCCCTTGAAAATTACAAATCGTTAACGATATTTCATTCCAGTTCAAAATATTTATACATTTATGCATCTTTAGAAGTCAAAGTGCAAAATTTTCAAATTAAATCGATGATAAACTATTAGCTCCAATTATGTTGACAATCTTCGCCTTAGCTCGTTATTGCTTTCATATTCTTTCTTTTTCTTTGCATTTCATTTTCTTCTTTCTCAGAAGAATCATTTGATGACTCAATTTAAAAAAAGTATCAAGAAAATCTACGCTTGGGAATTACTTGAGCATTTCCATGAAGTACATGAAGATTTTATCGTTCAGGTAAAAAATCTGTTCGTGCCCAAAATCCGGATAGATGAGCATTTTCTTTTTACTCGTGATTTTGTTGTAAATTGCAAATTGTGTGGATGGAGGGCAAATCGTGTCCATCAAACCTGTTACCATCAATACCTCCGCTTTAATCCACTTAGCTAAGTGCTGAACATCTATGTAACCCAATTTTGTGAAAATTTCGTCCTCGTGCTCATGAGTGGGGTCTTTGAATCGAAAATACATTCTAATTTCTTCGTAAGCATCTTTTGCAAGGTCCATTTCCCAAACTCTCTTGTAGTCACTCAAGAATGGATACACGGAAACAACCCGAGAAACATCCGGCGATAGAGCAGCACACGCAAGAGCAAGTCCACCACCCTGTGAGTATCCAAATGTTGCTATCCTTTGTTTATCAACCTCTGGGAAAGTTGTTAAAATTTTTATCAACTGTGCGGTATCCAAAAAAACATGTCTGAAAAGCAAGTTATGCTTATCTCCATCTAACCCTCTGATTATGTGTCCAAAAACCGTGTTACCTTTGTGCCCCCCAACATCCTCAGATAAGCCATTCTGCCCTCTTACATCCATTGCTACCACTATGAACCCTGCTGCTACCAAGCCAAATTTGTCCGACCAATCACCTGCTTCGCGTTGATAACCGTGGAATCTCACTATAACAGGACAAGAGTTTTTAATCCTCTTTGGTTTTATGAACTGAGCTCTGATTCTTGCACCTTTCACTCCCGTGTAAAACAAATTGTAGCATTCAGCGTAAGGTGCCTCGATAGATTTCTCCTTCACAAGTTGAACATTTGGATCAACACTGTTCATCTCCTCCAGAGCCGCCTGCCAGTACTCATCAAAATCTGATGGACATGGGTTCGTACCAGTATAAGTTTTGAGCTTTTCAAGCGGCATTTCAAACACCATGTTTAATCACCTCCGCAAAAATTATGGTTTCATCAGCTGAACATTTTGTTTTTAATATAACCAATCCTTTCAATCTCAATCTTTACAACATCGCAATTTTTAAGATATCTAGGTGGTTTGAAACCCGCGCCAACTCCAGACGGTGTCCCTGTCGCAAGTATGTCTCCTGGCAACAATGTGATGCCTTGTGACAGAATGCTTACCAATTTCTCAATACTGAAAATCATGTTTCTTGTATTCGAATCTTGCCTTAGTTCGTCGTTCACCCAGCTCCTGATGTTCAACTCTAATGGCCATCCGATCTCATCTTTCGTTACAATCCAAGGCCCCATTGGACAGAAACCATCGAGGCTTTTCCCCTTAAACCACTGTTCGTGGTTTCGCTGTAGATCTCTTGCCGTCATATCATTGATTATTGAGTAGCCAAATATGTGTTCATACACCTTTTCCTCTGGGATGTTTTTGCCTTTTTTCCCTATCACAACAGCCAGTTCTGCTTCGTAGTCAACCTCGGATGTGACTTCTGGATGAAGATACACATCATCATATGGCCCAGAGACTGAAGTAGTCAGCTTTGTGAAAAATTGGGGATACTTGATTTCAAGGTTTCCTCTCGCCATTTCTCTCACATGCTCTTGGTAATTTCTACCCACGCAAAAGATGTTTCGAACAGGATTTGGAATCGGAGCAAGAAGTTTGACGTCAGAGAGCTTGATCCATCTACTTTCATCCTTTGGAATTCTCAGCTGGTTAATGTTTTCACTACAACAATTCAAAAATTCAAGAAGCGTTTTTGGCCCGCCTCCATTAAATAACTCTTCTGCCGGGCAAATCAAAGCCTTTTCAACGTTTACAATCCCCCAAGACTGATGGCCTTTGATTTCAAAGCTCGCAAAACGCATACGCAAACCTCCCTTGAAAATATGTTATGACTCTTATTTACCATTAGATTATAATATTCACCAATCTCACAAAAGATGATATCATTAATTTGATCTTGGTTAATTTCAAACCATTCAGGAGGGATAGCTTGAAAATAACAATAATTGGTGCTGGAAGTGTGAGATTCGCTCTTCAACTTATTGGTGACTTAGCACAAACTGAGGAACTGTCAGATTCTAAAACTCAGGTCTGTTTGATGGATGTTGATGAAGAAAGGCTAAATACTGCGCTAGTTCTAGCAAAAAAGTATATTGAGGAACTTGGGTCGGATATAAAAGTTGAAAAGACTTTTTCCCTTGATGCCGCAATCGATGGTGCTGACTTTATCATTAACACAGCATACCCTTACGACAAAAGATATCTAAAAGACGGTTATGAGCGGTGGGATCGCGTAACTGAAATCGCCGAGAAACATGGCTACTACAGAGGTATAGATAGCCGCGAGTTTAACATGGTTTCAACCTATTCCTACGTGCTAGCATCTTATCCGGATATAATGCTGGCCTTGGAAATAGCAAAAAAGATGGAAAAACTTGCTCCAAAAGCTTGGCTTATGCAAACAGCAAACCCAGTGTTCGATATAACACAAACTGTTAAAAGAATGACCAGCGCAAAAATCGTAGGATTCTGCCACGGTGTAGCTGGTGTATATGGTGTTTGCGAAGCACTTGGGATTGATCCTAAGGAAGTGGATTGGCAAGTCTCTGGTGTAAATCATGGAATATGGCTAAACAGATTTTTGTACAAAGGAAAAAATGCGTACGAACTTTTGAACGAATGGATTGAGAAAAAGTCAAAAGGCTGGCAGCCCAAAAATCCTTGGGATACCCAACTCTCACAGGCAGCTATAGACATGTACAGATTCTACGGAATGCTTCCAATTGGAGATACTGTGAGAAACGGATCTTGGAAATACCACTACAACTTGGAAACAAAGAAAAAATGGTATGGAAGATTTGGTGGTATCGATAACGAAGTTGAAAGGCCAAAGCTTCATGATGATCTGAGAAAAATGAGGAAAAGGATGTCTGAATACGCAAAGGAAATTCAAAGTGGTCACAACTTGGAGCTCACAAAAATTTGGCCAGAAGTTTTTCAAAAAGGTAAATTAAGTGGAGAGCAGCACATACCATTCATAAGAGCTATTTCCCAGAACAAAAAAACGAGATTAGTGTTAAACGTCGCAAATGGTTCTACGATAGAAAAACTCCCAAGAGATGTTGTAGTGGAAGTACCTGTCTGGGTGGACGAAAACGGTTTGCAGCCAGAAAAGATTGAGCCGCCTTTAACGGATCGGATCGTATACTTTTACCTCTACCCTAAGATTGTTGCTATGGAATTCGCTTACGAGGCCATCGCCTCTAAAGACAAGAATATCCTCATTGAGGCTCTACTGAGAGACAACAGAACAAAATCATATGAGCAAGCCGTCAATGTTCTAGATGAAATAATGAATCAGCCCTTTAATTACGAAATGAAGAAATATTTTAATTGGTAAAGGAGGGAAAATCATGAAACTTAATAAGAAAGCCCTGAACCAAGTTTCTTTCTGGGAGAAAGTGCAAATACAAATTCCAAAATTTGAAATAGATGATTTAGCAGAAAAAACTGCAAAAGAACCAATTTGGCTTCATTTTGGTTCGGGTAACATATTTAGAGGATTTGTTGCTGGTCTACAACAAAACCTTTTGCACCAAAAACTTACTGGGAAAGGTATTATCGCTGCGGAGCTTTTTGATTTTGAGATCATCGACAAAATTTTCATTCCGTATGAAAATCTAGCCATTGCAGTTACTCTCAAAAGTGACGGAACAATGGATAAACAGGTAATTGGAAGTATCTGTGAAGC
>JBEPZZ010000070.1:0-8160 GCA_041640575.1 Pseudothermotoga sp.
AATGTATGTCCAAGCAATTGTCCAATCATTGTTCTGCTCACGTAACTTAATAGCTGTTGCGCGAAATCCTTTGTCAAGCACATAAGAAAGGCCTACAATTATCAACGAGCCGTCATCTGCCAAAACTGTGGATAATGGAGTCCAAACAATCTCTGAATTCGAATAAACTATTGTAAATTCGTTATTTATGTATTTAACAACCAACAAACCAGAAATATTTCCCTTACCGACAAAAAGATATCCACCATTTGTTAAAGCAACAGCGCATGGAAAACCTGCACTGCGATCGTTTTGATTTTGATAGAGAATCGGGCTTCCAATAATTTCACCAATTTGATTTACTAAAATAAGCAAAAGAAATGAACCATCATCGTCAGAAGCAGAACCCACAAGCAAATACCCACCTTGAGTTTCAAAAGCAAATTTCAACTCCATATCGGAGAACTGGCTCAGCTCGTAAGCATTTTTCCACTGCTTATTACCATTTTGATCAAGTTTTATAACCCAAGGTTTAGCTTGTTCTCGCTCAACGATCAATGCACCTTTGTCGCTTGTAGCAAGAACGTAACGACCTTCCGAATAATCTACGTCTACATGATAATCCCATATTTTTGTGCCATTCTCTCTAAATTTGTAAATGTAGGTTTTATCGCTTAAATCTCCAGTTGTAACATAATTTCCGTCCGCTGTTCTTGCAACATGATAAAAATTGGCATTTACAGTTTTCCACCAACTTGTGCTTTGCTGAGTGGGTGTAGTGCATGATGTAATAAATAAACCTGTTAAACCTAATGCGACAAGAAGCACGGAAATGTGAATTCCAAGCTTCTTGCTGCATTTCATAACCGTACACCTCCTTACATATTTCATATGGTTAGGTTAGTACGAATGCATTAGCAAAAACACATTGGCGTAGTTTTAGCTTGAACTGTTATCCTGCTTAATTTTGCTTCAAACTTTTTCGGCCGGTCACAGACTCATCTATTTTTCTCGGAATTTCATGATAAAACCATGATACTTATTCGTTTCTGATTTGAAGACTCTTCCAAGTAAGATGTACGCATCATCAGCAGTTTCCATAATTGAGTAGAATTCGTCACTTTTGTTGGATAGTTTTAAAGTTTCCTGCCATTCGATATTTCCATCACTGTCAATTCTTATGAGCAAAAGTTCATTTCCGGTACTTTTGCGAACAAAACCAGCTACGAAAAATCCTTCATCTGATGTTGCGCAAACTGAGGTAAGCCAGACTTGACTGGTACTATCCCCGTCAATCTCAATAACACCTTCGTAGGTTCCATTAGATTGAAGTTTTATTATAAAGCCTTTGTAACCGTTTTTGCCTACGAAAAGGATTCTACCGTTAGAAGATTTCGCCACCGCAAAGCCCGCGGCGTCTACAGCATAAGCTCCTGCGTAAAAAAGTGAGACATCCAGAGAAGGAGTTAATTTTGCAACAGCGACATTTCCAGAAGGCAGTTCATTACCCGCTAATAAAAAGCTTCCATCTTCAAGATGTACGAAAGCTTGTGCAAAATAAGATGGGCTAAAAGTATCAAAACTTCTACGTGGTGAGATTGGATTCCCGTCTAAGTCCAGCTTGTACACTAAAAGCTTTTTTTGACTACCATCAACATAATCTCCAAATAGCAACAAATTGCTTTGTGCCACTATGATATGGTTGAATGATCCTTCCGTGTCAACCCACGGAAATGATTGACTCTGAAATCTGACCGGTATGTAATTATCTGTGTCCTGCTGTTTTTTAAACCACGTGAGATGTCCATTATACAAATCACTTTCGTCAGGTCCTATCATTCCAACAACTATGAAATCATAGTTTAGGGTTGAGAGAGTGTCAGTATGAACTATCCCAAGCTCTGGCCATCCACCATCCTTCTGATTATAATAAAAAGTTCCTGGTTTGTCGGTACCTGTAGCACTGAACCCATGTAGAACACCTTCAGAAATTTGAAAACTGTCAGTGTAAGCAGTTCCAACTGCAACGTAATTTCCATCAGCTAGCTGTGTGCATGAGTAAAAATGGATGTTTATGTCTGGCTTACCTACAAGTTTCTGCCAAACGATTTCGATTTTATCACTTGTAGGTTCAGTCACCGGTGAAGTACAAGATACAAGCACAAAAACCAAGGCTGCAACAATAAGTAAACCAATGCCGTAACCTCTAATCTTACTAATACGTTTCACAAAAACCATCTCCCTTCAAGCTATTTGAGTGGTTAAACATATCAGCATGAACTTTGGAAAGATTGAAATAACTGATCGGCAGATGCTAGACATTCAGCGGCATGCGCCTCACATAAACCTCAGCGGAAGTGTATTTTTGAAGAGGTCACGGCACAGCCAATTTGAACGGTGATTTTTGGACGTGAGAACAAATTTTGCTTCAACTTACAGTGCTGAAAAGCTGGTACTAAATTTCAGCGATTATCTTTTAAATATAAATTACCCATATACATTAAAAAATCATTAAAAAGTAAAAATCGTCCTGATACAAAAACTTTCATGAAGCAAGGATAATACCAACAAACATGACAAATTTCGACGGATCGAATCTTTCCAAAAAGCTATAACTATGTTAACTCAGACTATTCTGCAGATTCTCAAACTATTGCATTAGCAATGCTTCGTTACTTCATCATTATCATTTCAAGTACTTTTGACTCATTGAAAGATCGCAGACTTTGGGTAAACCTTTGTTTGAGTTCCTTCCACATAAACCGTGAGAACATACAATTTGTTGCCTATCAATAAAGCTGGTAAAACGGCAGGGACAATCTGAGTGGGTGTTCTAAGATGAACTGTCAGATCAAACACTTTCGCTACCCAAGATGGAGGGTTGGAAATCTCGAAACTTTTTACAGCAGAATCTGCGACTGAAACAAATTCTACACTGCTAGCACTCACAGTGATAAAATCCAAAAATTTCCCTCCAAAATAATTAGCGTCATTATTCGTAGCGCCACTACCGAGATAGACATATTCGCTAATGAAGTAATTTGCCTGTTGCTCACCAGACAAAACATCATTCAGATCCTTAACCATTTGTCCTGCCAGTGAATCAATAGTTTTCTCATAAAATGCAAGACATCCAGAAAGCAGGAGTATCAAAAAAGCTACCAAAATCAAAATGAACGTTCTCAATTTGCTTACCCCCCGCTAAAAGCTAGAATAGTTCGAATTCAATTATAACACCTCTATAAGGTAAGAACCACTCTCATATCGAACTGTCAAATACTGAAAAAACTTTTCGAAGAAAATATGACATCTTAGGTATACCCTTGAAAAAGATAAAAGGTTATGGTATGATCATTTTGCACCGTCGCTCTCGGTGGACCCGCTAGCTCAGCAGGCAGAGCACCTGACTTTTAATCAGGGGGTCCTGGGTTCGAGTCCCAGGCGGGTCACCAGCGCGAGAGTGGCGGAACTGGCAGACGCGCTGGACTTAGAATCCAGTGGATGATGAATCCGTGTGGGTTCAAGTCCCACCTCTCGCACCAAGATGCGGGCGTAGCTCAGCGGTAGAGCGTCTGCTTGCCAAGCAGAAGGTCGCGGGTTCGAAACCCGTCGCCCGCTCCAAAGCCCCGTTTAAACGGGGCTTTTTTCTTGGTGCTATCATAATATGAGAAAGAGGTGTTTCGGTTTTGGATGCAATTAAAATTAAAAATGCCCGCGTTCATAACCTTAAAAACGTTTGTGTTGAGATACCAAAAAACAAAATAACGGTGATTACTGGGCTTTCTGGTTCAGGAAAATCGTCCCTGGCATTAGACACAATTTATGCTGAAGGTCAAAGGAGATATCTTGAATCGCTCTCAACCTATGCTAGGCAGTTTCTTGGTGAACTTAAAAAGCCCGATGTTGAATCCATTGAGGGGTTGTCTCCCGCAATTGCAATTGATCAGAAAAATGCTTCACACAATCCACGTTCTACAGTTGGAACAACAACGGAGATCTACGATTACTTGAGAGTGTTGTTTGCAAGAATAGGTGAGCCGCACTGTCCTCAATGTGGAAGAACGGTTGAAAAAAAAGATGTAGACCAGATTGTCAAGGATGTCTTTTCGAAATTCTCAAGCGGAACCAGAATTTACGTGCTTTCTCCAGTAGCACTTGACAAAAAGGGAACCTACAAGAAAGAAATAACTAACTTGTTGCAAAAAGGCTTTGTACGAGCAGAAATCGATGGCGAAATCGTACGTTTAGAGGAGGTTTCGGAACTAGACAAAAACAAGCGACACACAATCAAACTTATGGTGGATAGACTGGTTTTGGAAGAATCTGATAGACACAGGATAGCAGACGATATCGAAATAGCTTTCAAAGAAAGCGGAGGATTTGTCGAGATCAGAAATGTTGACAATGGTGAAACACTTCTGTTCAGCCAGCACATGATGTGCCCAGTGTGTGGAATAGGCCTGCCAGAAATCAACCCAAAATTGTTCTCATTCAATAATCCATACGGAGCTTGTCCACACTGCCATGGCTTAGGTTTCAACATGGAAATTGATTCGACGCTTGTAGTCAACGAGAACCTAAGTATCGATGAAGGAGCTATTGTACCCTACGGAAGTGACGGCTATTACATGTCGTATGTTAAAAGAGTCGTTAGACATCTGGGCGGTAGAACAGATGTTCCGTTCCGTGAATTACCAACCCACATCCAAGAAGCTGTGTTGTTTGGTTATGGCGATTTTGAGGGAATTGTTCCAAACCTCCAAAGAAGGTACAGAGAAACAGAGTCAGAAGAGATAAAAGAATGGATAGAGAGAAAGTTCATCGTCGAAAGAACTTGTCAAGTTTGTGGTGGCAAAAAGTTGAAACCAGAGGCTCTTGCGGTGAGAATAAGAAGTTTAAACATAATTGATGTTACTGAACTTACGATAGAAAAAGCCTATGAGTTTTTTGAGTCTGTTCAAAACAGTTTCACTGACAAGGAAAGCAAGATTGCGGGCGATCTTGTAAGAGAAATAAGAAGAAGACTTCAGTTTATGATTGACGTTGGTCTTGGTTATTTGACACTTTCAAGGAGAGTTAGCACACTTTCTGGCGGTGAGTCGCAGCGAATAAGACTTGCAACACAAATAGGTTCTGGCCTGACTGGTGTCACGTATGTTCTTGATGAACCAACAATAGGGCTTCATCAAAGAGACAACATTAAGCTTATCAATACACTCAAGAAATTGAGGGATCTTGGAAACACAGTTATAGTTGTTGAACATGATGAAGAAGTGATACGAAGTGCAGATTACATAATAGACCTTGGGCCAGAAGGTGGAGAGAAGGGTGGACTTTTACTTTATCAAGGCTCGGTGGACAGGTTGATTAATAACCCCGGTGAATCAATCACTGGTCAGTATCTCAGCGGTATGAGAAAGATACCGATTCCAGAAGCTAGAAGAAAAGGAAATGGCTTGAAACTTAGAATTGTAGGTGCAAGACATAACAATCTAAAAAATATAACAGTTGAATTACCTCTTGGAACCTTTATCTGTGTTACAGGAGTTTCTGGCTCGGGAAAATCATCCTTGATTTTGGATACACTATATCCAGCTCTTGTAAATCACATTTACAAAGCAAAAATGTCCGTTGGTGCGCACGACAGAATAGATGGAATAGAAAATGTTGATAAGGTAATCGCTATAGATCAATCTCCAATAGGAAGAACTCCAAGGAGCAACCCCGCTACTTACACAAAAGTCTTCGATGAAATAAGAGAGCTTTTTGCGATGACACCCGAAGCTAAGGCAAGAGGTTACGACAAAGGTAGATTCAGCTTCAACCTAAAGGGTGGAAGGTGTGAAGCTTGCCAAGGTCATGGGTTGGTTAGGATCGAAATGCTCTTTTTGCCAGATGTGTACGTTGAATGTGAAGTGTGTAAGGGAAAAAGATATAACGAAGAAACACTGCAAGTTCGCTACAAGAATAAGAATATCTATGAGGTTTTAGAGATGTCCGTACAGGAAGCCTTGGAATTTTTCAAAAATGTTCCACAAGTGTTCAGAACCTTAAAGCTTCTGGACGAGGTTGGACTTGGTTACATAAAGCTAGGTCAACCGGCGACAACTCTTTCTGGAGGAGAATCCCAAAGAGTCAAACTAGCCTCAGAACTGAAGAAGATCGCGACTGGGAAGACCATTTACATTCTTGACGAACCAACAGTTGGTTTGCATTTCGAAGATGTCAGAAAACTGATCGAAGTACTTCATAGACTTGTTGACAAAGGTAATACAGTTATAGTGATCGAACATAATCTCGATGTCATAAAAAACGCTGATTACATAATAGATCTTGGACCTGAAGGTGGAGATAGTGGTGGTTATGTTGTTGCAACTGGAACGCCAGAAGAAGTTGCAATGGTTAACGAATCTTATACTGGTCAGTTCCTAAGAGAACTTCTCAAGAGGTGATTTATTGTGAAAAGGGCCTTAACATTTGTGTTATTGCTTGCTTTGACATTCTATTTTGGGTACAACTTTTATTATGCTAACATTCATAGTCACACTTCTTATTCTGATGGGGCTGGGACACCTCAAGAAGCTTATGCACATGCCGCAAATTACGTTGATGTATTAGCTGTAACTGACCATGCCTATTACTTTGTGGAGAAGATAGACGGTCAGGACAAATTATTGCTCACAAAATTAGCAGCAAAAAAGGCAACCAAAAATGGTCGTTTTGTTGGATTATGGGGTTTCGAATGGACTGGCGGGGTTGGTCATATCAATGTGTACGGAACAGATGACTGGATAAGTAGGAATGATGTAGATCTTTTTGGACTATACAAATGGATAGTTGAACGACAAGCGCTTGCTCAATTTAACCATCCAATTACAACATTTGGAACCTTTTACGATTTTGAGTACGATCCTTTAGTGGACGAATACCTGAATCTTGTAGAAGTTGGAAATGGAAGCTGGCGCGGACGGACGATAAGTGATGAAATGCTTTCAAATTTTCTTGTCGCATTGAACAAAGGATGGCACGTTGGCGCAACGGCAAACCAAGATAACCATCGTCCAGAATGGGGATCAGCAAATGATACAAGAACCGTCATACTAGCAACGGAGCTCACATATGAGTCAGTTATGGACGCATTGAAAAATAGAAGGGTATATGCTTCAGAAGATCGAAATGCCAAATTGATCTTTGAAGCCAACCAATATCCAATGGGTTCCATTTTGCAGAATACTTGGAGCGTCAATTTTAGAATCTACTTAAGTGATGATGAAAACTTCCAGGATGTTTATTTAATAAGCCAGAGTGGGACCTTGATGCAATGGAAAGTTAATGATAAGGAATTCGAAACCTTTTACTCATGTAACGTACCAGACGTTTTTGAATGGTTCTACGTCTATGCAATTCAACAGGATGGTAATAGGATCGTTAGCTCGCCAATATGGGTTCATAACTCGGATGTGTATGCCGTAAACACGAAAGTTACAGTAACTGGGAAGACAGCTGATTTGCACATGGACTTGGTAAACTACGGTTTCGAAACACGCAACGTTTATATTCTTGCAAAGGTTTCCAATCAGACACAGTCTTTTCAAATGTCATTGCAACCTAAGGAAAAGAAACCTATAAAAATCACGTTTTCAAACTTGGAATCAGGCACGCAAAAGCTTGAATTATTTATAGATCAAAAGCCTGCCTTTTCCCAAGAAATCGAACTAAAGACCTTTACGATTCTGCTGGACGAATCACACGAAAATTCATATCCGCAACTCAAGACTGTGCTAACAAAGCAAATGAGTAGTTTCGCTGATGTTCAATTAAACAGCCGATATCTCAGAAAAATTCCAGCTGGTGTGAATTTGATTGTGCTACCTTTACCAAAGGATGGTAGTTTTAAAGAAACCTCGATGTTGAACAACTTTGAAATAGATGTTCTAGTCAACTATGCTAAAAATGGAGGCAAAATTTTGCTTGTGGCTTTCGCAAATTCTACTTTCGACGAGAGTTATCAAAAACTTTTGGAGAAGCTGGGAATAAATGGCATGCTTATAAAAAAAGAAAAAGGTGTATTCCTTGAAACTGAAAAACTACTTGATGAATTCTCGATCGATTGTTTGAGATTTGTTTTGTTAGAAGATGTCTCAAAATTGGTGGAGATCATCAAAGGAATGATTGAAAAAT
>JBEPZZ010000071.1:0-7912 GCA_041640575.1 Pseudothermotoga sp.
GGAAGGCTTTTACTATGCAATCAAAGCAGGTTATTACATCGCTGAATCCGTTTTAACGAAAGCGATAGAATACCTTCTTGAAAATCCAAGTGCTTACGGTTCCTACGTACTCACACTTTTCGGTGTGCAGCATGAAATGGTTGAACCTTCAAAACCATTGGATTGGGTATATCTTGCTATGGAAAGCAAAGAAACTGTTGATCAAATGATGAAACTTATCGTTGAAGATGAAAAATTTGCCCATGTAAAAGTGGAGGAGAATGACTACTTTACAACCGAAGTTCAGATGACATCAATAGCTTTGAGAGCACTTTCAAAGTGGAGGAAATATCCACAAATTCAAAAGAAGATGATTAATTATCTATTCAGCAAAAAAGATGGTTATCTCTGGTATTCAACAAAGGATACATCTTATGCCTGTTTAGCTTTAATTGAGTCGGTGCCAAACTTTGTAAAACCATCTTTGAGGGTAACTAACAACGGAAGAACTTTCATTGTTGGTGATTTTGAAGAAATCTCCATTGAGAGGGGAAATCTTATTCTTGAAGGTTCTGGCCTTGTGGAAATACACGTGATTTATAGAGAAAGGCCAAAACAATCCGTTGATCAAGGGCTTTTTGTGAAACGAAGGTATTTCAAACGTTACGAGATACCCGTTGTAAACAAGAAAGCTTATATTGACGCTTTTATACCGCTGAACCAGAGATATATACCTATTTTTGTAAAGGTCCTTGACGAGTATAAAACCAAGGAATTTTATTTAGAACCCTATTCAAACGTAGAATTTGATTACCATGGAACAAAACTCAAGGTCAAAGAAAACCTTTTGTACTTAGACAAATTTTCAATCGTATTCAATAAGGCACAAACGTTTGACACCAAGATTCTTATTCTTTCTGAAACAAGCGCGATCCTCTACAATTGCTCTACAAAAGTTTCATCAATTTATCACGATGTAAAAGATGCTGCGTTTTTTGAGCAAGGTCTTTTGCTTTGGAAAAGCGATGGGCTTTGGCTGAATGACAAATACATTTGCGAAGTCCCAGAGGATGCACAAAGACTAATTTCAGACGGTAAAAATATCTTTGTTAGTGGATATGATTCAACGTATTGGTACAAAGAAGGAGAATTCGTAGAACTTCCTTTTGTAGCTTCTCAAATTTTCGAATGGGATGGGAAAAGGGTGGTAGCGAAAAACTTCAGGTTTGCGGGAAATGACGAAGAATTGGCTTTTACGACATGTGAAGTTGTCTTCGACGATGAAAACTTTGTCGCAAAACTTACATCAGGTGACGTTGTAAAAACTGAAATTCGCATCCTAAAAGGAGTGGGAAATTATTTAATCGTCGAAGATTATATTCCCTCTTGTGCACAAGTTCTACCGAACTACTTGGAGAAGAGAATAACTGAATACTCAAAGTTCAATTACATGTGGTACAAAGAATGGGAATATTGGTTTACCGCTAGGGAGATACATATGGACAGGGTGGTATTTTTCGCAATTAATTATTCTTCAATGAAAATGAGCTATTATTGGAGGGTAACTGCAAATGGCCTTTACAAGGTCCTACCGGCTAGAGCTTATTCAATGTATTACAAAGGTCTGTACGGTCATTCTGATCCTGTTGAACTTGACATCGGTGTATGGTTTGAGATTTGTAAATCTGGATCAAATCCTTAGTCAAGGTTTACTGAGCTCTGGTTTCTTGGCAACAATCAATAAAATTTGTGAAATGCTTGATGTAAAGCCTAATATGGACATTTTGATATTTGAGTGTGATACTCTTCTGCAATTTCATGAGATAACGAAAAGGCCGTACAATATTGGAGCGATTTATTCAAACGGTTTAATAATTACTCAACCGTTTCGTATACTCATATCAAAGGGGGTGCTTGAAAAAACAATTTTACACGAAGTTCTTCATCATTTACTCCAAAGAAATTTCAATTTACCTGAATGGCTTGAGGAAGGTTTCATACTTTTCGTCCTTGGGACAAAACCACATGAAGTTGCCGGTAGGCACAAAAACTATTTGGAAAGATTCATTTCGGAGGTAAGGTATGAAGATATACCGAATCTCTTTAACAATTATCGCACTTCTAATCACATTAAGTGTAATCGATTGGGCCACTTTCCAGGTCAAGTCATTCCAGAATGAATTTGTGATAAAAGATACAAATGATATTGAAATTCCACTTACTGTATCTTTGATTAAAGCTTATTCAAACAGGCCTTTTCAGATTTCGAAAGGAAAAGTCTTTTTGCCAAAAGTCAAACCAGGCGAGGTTGTCGAACTTTACTTCGAAAACTATGGACCATTAAAAAAAACTGCTAAGATCAGTTTTTATTTTCACGCTTCAATGAAAGACAGTGATGAAGATGGATATCCAGATTCTCTTGAACTAGATCAAAAAGACAGTATCAGGTTCAGAAATTGGTTTGTTAACATTGCTTTGCATGTTTTTCAAAACGATTCTCCTCTATGGAGTCAGTCTGAGAGAGATTGTGCTGGATTAATAAGATTCTGCGCAAAAGAAGCTTTGAAAAAACATGATTCAAATTGGTTGAAAAAATCAAATTATAAAGGGACAATCTTACCTGATGTTGAGAAATATAACTATCCAGATTTACCGCTGATAGGAAGTAAACTTTTTAGAATATCCAGTGGGAGTTATAAAGGTCCAGAGGATTTCAGTACGTTTGCTGTTTGCAGAATACTTGTCGAATCTTCGATGGAGTTTGTTTCTAAAGATATCAAACGTGCTTCAGTTGGGGATATCTTGGTGTTTGTGCATCCAGAAGATTTTGAAATGCCATATCATGCGATGATATACCTTGGAAAGCTTGGAACGAGTCAGGATTGGATTTTGTACCACACCGGTCCGATCAATGAGTCTGCCGGTGAAATGAGACTTGTTAGGCTCGATGTAATTTCTTCCTTAGATCCTTCATGGGAAATTTCAGAAAGAAACAAATATTTTCTGGGATTTTTTAGATTCAAATTTCTGAATTAAGGAGTGAGCAGTATGTTACAAGGTAGAGTAGCAATTATCACAGGAGGTGGACAAGGAATAGGGGCAGCAATTGCACAATTGTTTTGTGAAAGTGGGTTGAAAGTTATTCTAGCGGAAATTGATAAAGAAGCCGGAATGGAAAGAGAAGAAATTCTACGAAGTAAAGGTTATGAAGCAACATTCGTTGAAACTGATGTAGCAAATGAAGAATCAGTAAAAAATATGGTTCAAAAGACTATTAAGCTTTATAACAGAATCGACGTTCTTATCAACAACGCAGCCATTGGTTCAACGAAAAACATTTTCGAAAGGAGCTTTGAGGAGTGGAATCGAGTCATTCAGGTCAACTTGTCTGGCCCATATTTGTGTTCAAGATACTGTGCAGAAAAGATGAGACAAACAGGTGGTGTAATCATAAACATTGCAAGCACAAGAGCTTTCCAGTCCGAACCTGACACTGAACCATATTCAGCTTCAAAAGGTGGGGTTGTTGCTTTAACACATTCTCTGGCTTTAAGCTTGGCAAAGCATAGAATAAGAGTTATTTGCATAAGCCCGGGTTGGATTGAAACTTCCAACTGGAAGAAAAAGTCTCTGCGAAGTGAACCAAAATTGAGGCAAATAGATCATTTACAACATCCTGCTGGAAGAGTCGGCAACCCGATGGATATAGCAAACCTTTGCCTTTTCTTAATAGACGAGGAAAAATCCGGATTCATAACAGGCGTGAATTTCATAGTTGACGGTGGCATGACAGTGAAAATGATTTATGCAGATTGAGTTTTCGCATTAATGTTGAATCGGCATCCGGTTAATTTGAATCCTTTTAGAACAATGCTTGAACGAGCCGACAAATTCTTGATGAGATTCTAATGCCATTCTAAAGGTTTTAATCATATTGACAAAAAGTTTCAGTAATGTTATGATCAATATGTACGTAATCCTTACAAACTAATTGGGGGTGACTTTATGAGGTTGACGAAGTTGCTAGTTTTCATGCTGATTACTGTAATTGCTTTGTCATTTGCTTCCACAAAAATCACCTTCTGGCACATGTACGATTCAGGTCCTGGCAAAGAGTTGATGGATGAAGTCATCAAAAGATTTAATGAGACAAATGCTCTAGGTATTCAAGTTGAAGGCCTGGCTATTTCATTTTGGGACTATTGGGACAAATTGGGAGTAGCTATGGCTGCCGGTCAAGAACCAGATATATTCATGCATGACATGGGAAATGTTGCAAGCCGTGCTTACAAGGGGATTCTGGAGGAGCTAACACCCTACTTTAAAGCTCGGGGTTTAGACGCAGATAAGATGTTCTTCGAAGTCCCGTTTTCAATGTGTAAATGGCAGGGGAAGATATATGCAGTTCCCTTAGAAACCGATGTAAGATTGTTGTATTACAACAAGGATTTGTTCAAATCAGCTGGTCTTGACCCGGAACTTCCACCAAGAACATGGCAACAACTCTGGGACTATGCGGATAAACTAACAAAGAAAACACCTCAAAACGTATATGATGTAATTGGATTCAATCCCTTGTATGGTCAGTCATATTTTTGGATGTATGTTTGGGGAACTGGTGGAACATTTCTTGTAAATGATCAAATTAATGTTAACAACTCCTCTGTTATAAAAGCGTTAGAGGAATGGGTCACAATGCTCAAGAAGCTAGGTATAAAAGAAATACAAAATTTCAATGCCGCATATGGCTGGGGTGCTGATGCTTTCCTCTCTGGAAAACTTGGAATGGTAATACAAGTTGGACAATACGCTTCAACAATAAAAGTTTTCGCTCCAACTTTGAATTATGGTGTCAGCCATATACAATACCCTGCTGGTAGGGCAACGTGGTCTAACGGCTTTTCTCTGGAGATTTCCAGCAGGAGCAAATTCAAGAAAGAAGCCGCAGAATTTGCACTATATCTGGTCAGCAAAGAAGTTCAGTTGCTTATGGCACAAAGATTAAACTCTTTAGTATGCAACAAAGAAGCAGCTTTTGATCCATCCTTAATGAAGAATGAAGAATGGAAATTGCAGGTTGAGGCCCTTCAATATTCACAATTTAGACCTTTTGTGCTCGAAGCACCTGTTTGGTATGAAGAATTACAAAAAGCTGTGGATGAAGTCGTCTTGACTGGCAAAGACGTGAAACGTGCACTTGATGATGCTCAAAAGCGCATTGAAGGTGAAATTCTAAAGTTCAAGATGACAACCAAGTAAATACGCAGTAATAATACCAGATCCCCTTGGCAACGCGCAAGGGGATCTTAATTCGGTGAACAATTGGGGTGTAGTAACATGACCGATAAAAGACTTGAACGACCTTACAATCAGAAGAAGAATCTAACAGGGTATCTCTTTGCCCTGCCTTGGATAATCAATTTGATAATCTTCATAGTAGTTCCTATAATATCCTCAGCTTACCTAAGTTTCACATACTATGACGCTATCAATCCACCGAAATGGATTGGACTTACGAATTATAAGATAATGTTCAGAATGGATCCAAGTTTTTGGAAAGCCTTTGGTAACACACTGTACTATATGTTTGGCTCAGTACTTTTGAAGGTTTTTGTTTCTCTCATTTTTGCAGTAATTTTGAATAGTGCGCGTAAAGGTATGGGAATATTTAGAACCATATTTTTTCTGCCAGTAGTCCTACCAGCTATTCCGGTAATGTTTCTTTGGATGATGCTTTTCAATCCAAACGGTCTCATAAATAGATTTTTGACCTTACTGGGAATTCCTGGACCATTATGGCTGAATTCACCTATCTGGTCGAAGCCAGCTCTTATAGTTATGAGTCTTTGGGGTATTGGTGGAATAGTTGTAATTTTCTTAGCTGCTTTGCAAGACATACCAAGGAACCTTTATGAAGCAGCACGGCTGGACGGTGCTGGTTCTACAAACATGTTCTTCAAAATAACCCTTCCGATGCTTTCTCCTGTGGTTCTGTTCTGCATCGTAACTGGTTTGATTTCAGCATCACAGGTGTTTGCAGAAGCATACATAATGACAGGTGGTGGTCCGCTTGAATCTACTACTTTCGTTAATCTGAAAATATACCTCCTTGCTTTCAAGCAAGGTAACATGGGGTATGCCTCTGCTATGGCATGGTTCATGTTCGTTCTAATGATTCCACTAACGATTACTGTCTTCAATGTCTTCAAGAAATGGTCAACGGTTGATTGAGGTGATTTCATGGAAAATTCTTTCATCATAAAGCGTCTTATGAGAAAATTTCTTGTCCACATTCTTTTGATATTTCTTTCGATAATCTTTTTAATACCCCTTTTTTGGATGATTTCCACTTCACTAAAGCCAAACGAAGAAGTAATATCTACTCCAATCAGATGGATTCCAACCTCTCCAAAATGGGATAATTACCTAAGAGCTATTAGAACCTTTCCATTCCTACTCTATCTGCGTAATACGATTTTTCTTACAACTATTAACACTGTTGGTACATTGTTAACTGGTTCACTCGTCGCCTACAGTTTTGCGAAACTGAGATGGAAAGGTAAGAGATTTCTCTTCGCAGTTACAATAGCTACTATGTTCATACCTGGGCACGTTCTCATAATTCCTGTTTACATAATGTATACAAGGCTTGGGTGGGTAAACACGTACTTGCCTCTAGTTATACCATCTTTCTTAGGTGGAGGTGCCTTCACCATCTTCATGCTTAGGCAGTTTTTTATTTCCATACCAGATGAAGTAATAGAGGCTGCAAGATTAGATGGAGCATCAGAACTGAGTATTTTTACTAAAATAGTTCTGCCAATGTCAACACCTGCACTGATAACCGTAGGTATCTTCACAATACTTTTCGTTTGGAATGACTTTTTTGGGCCACTTATATACCTCCACAAAAGCGAATTGTGGACATTGTCAATTGGTCTAAGAAGCTTCCAACAAAGATACTCAACAGAATGGAATTTGTTGATGGCTGCTTCAACACTTATGTCTCTGCCAATGATTGTAATCTATTTCTTCCTCCAGGACAAAATTGTGAAGGGTTTCACTCTTAAAGGAGGAGGATACTGAAAATGAAAAACCGGCTTAGTGTGCTCTTCGCAGTTGTGTTTTGGTTAACTATTTCTTTTGCAGAGATTCGAGAAGTGCTAATAATCCCTTTCAGCCATCTCGATATAGGATTCACAGCAACTCAGAAAGAGGTATCCGAAAGATATGTGACAATGTTTGAAAACTTGTTAGACGTTCTTGAAAAGTTTCCAGATTTTTCCTTTACGGTGGAATCGTTTTGGCAATTTCAACAGTGGCTTAAGGAAAACAAATCAGAAGAAAAAATTCAAAAGATTAGGACATATGTTCAAGAAAGTCGTCTTGAATTCATGGCAAATTTTGCAAACATGCACACAGGGTTTCAAAACGCTCTCACTCTTCACGAAACAGTAGCTTTTCCAATGCGAGAATTAGAAAAGCTTGGTATAAAAGTTTACACCTGCATTCAAAATGACGTTCCAGGATTCAGTGCTGACTTCCCCGACATTCTTTTCAATCTTGGTATAAGATATTTAATGATAGGATTGAATGATGCCTATGCAAACACACTCGCATTACCCGGTTACTCGCATGTTTTCTACTGGGAAGGGCCAAGAGGTGGGAAAGTTCTCACGTATGTTACAAAAGGAAGCTACATGGAAGGTATGCTTTTCAGATCAGCTTCAGCTTTAGAACAATTTGTGAATGAACTAGAACAATCTGGGTACAAACACAGTGTGCTTCCCCTACTCACCGGCTTCGTTAATGCGGGTTACGAACCTGGTGTAATGGCTCTGATTAAACTCGCAAGGACAAGATATGAGAAACTGAATGTAATTGTTTCAACACCCTCTACATTCTTTGAAAAACTTGAAAAGGATAACGCTAA